>JBFZEW010000084.1:0-7274 GCA_041306665.1 Spirochaetota bacterium
ATTTATCAATAGGTGAACTTTCAGATTTTCCACCGGATATTTCATTAAAGAATGAAAACATTTCTGTCATTTCTTTAATTGCCGGTTTGTCGTTTTTAGAATCGAGCACCACTTTCATAATTTTGTCATTAAATGCGCTCATCATTTCTGTCATGCGCCTGTCAGCATCTGACTGCATTTTCATAATAGCGATTGTATTTTGAGACTGCATTTCCACCATTTTCATCATTACATCACTAGCACCGGTTTCGTTACCATTGAAAATATTTTTAAACATTGCAAGTTTCTGCATATTCTCAATTGAAAAAATATCATTGCTAACACCCTGAACACCAACAATCGGTGTTAATGCTGTTGGACTTTCAAGATTAAAAGTAACTGTATCAATCTGTTCTACACTTCTACCGTTATTATCGAGCTTATTTGCATACATCGAATACTCGCCACCGCCGTGTAAATTCTGTATGTCGGTATAGCTTGGCATTTCATTGATATATTCTTTTACCAGCACCCTCTTACCTTTATCTGATTTACGGTATAAAGTAATTTTATAATCAAAGTCTGCGTCACCTAACCTGTCAAAAAATTTCAGTGCTTTCGGCTGTTTAATCTGTTCATCGTCTTCTAAAAATTCGTCTTCTGCTGTCTTAATTACTCTTGGTTTACTCATTTTCTAACTCCATATTAAAAAATTTATTTTTTATTTTTTTAGTAAGTCCAGTACTTTATATATTAGAATTCCTCCCCCTATAATATAAATCACTTTTTTTTTTCATCAAAAAATTCATTTACCGCTTTTCCGAATTCACTTGGAGATATACTTTTAAGGTAGTCATACATATCAACATATTTACCTAATGACTTTAAATAATTATAAAATCCCTGCACAGGTATTCCGTAATTATCTGCTGTAAGTTTCAGAATTGTCTCACCTTCTACCGGAGCGTTCGCATCGGAAAATATACCACCTAAAATTGAACTTGCACATACACCCATGTTATAATAATTCATAACAGCACTAGCGAACACCGGAAAATTATGTGATATAACAAAGCGGGCTTTGTTTGAATCTATAAGCTTATTAAAATTATCCCTCACTCTTGACGGAATTAACGGCTTGTCATTTATATATGCCATTTCAAATCCAGTATTCGGAGTTTTTGAAATATTAAAATGTATATGATGATTGATAAGAGAAATAAATGTAGTGAATTTTTTTTCCTTGCTATACTTCATAAGTACACTATGAAACAGAGGATTAAGATAATAGGGATAAAGTATTAAGTCCACTGCCTGACCTGCAATATAGTGACTGCTTTCTTTCTTCCCATAGGGTCTGTCCATAGAAGTAAGTTGAATAAAATCACAGTATTTATAAAATAAATCCCTGAAAGTTTTTTCTTTTTCAAAAACAGTTTTAATAAGTATTTCTACCAGTTCAGTAACAGCAGGTGAGTAAAGCGGAGCTGACATAACATAGTTATTAAATCCCTCACCTTTAGTATAAATTTTGTTTGGCGCTTTGGTAATATACTGCTTATATACCGACGGTATAGAGTCCGGTGGATTGATTATATGATATGTCATAATGTTTCACCATAAAATGTAAATGTGATATAGTTTTGATATAATTTATTTGCTGTTAAATTCGGATAAATACTGTTATCAATACTTTCGGCTGTAAGATAATCGGGTGATAAAGGCGAATAACCGAAATCAAAAAATATATTAAAATTTATTGTTGAGTCACTTGTAAATAAATTATTAAAAGGTAAGAATCCAATATTATGTCTATTGTTTATTACAGGCAGTACAATATTATTTTCTTTCATAAAGGTGTTTAGGTAAGCCCTGTCAGTATTGTATAAAGGATAATTTGAAAGACCTATAAAATCCGGACTGCCATAATTTATCTGTCCGACTCCAATATATAAATAACATTCCGGTAACATAACAGGTAAATTATCGTTTTGGTCAGGCTGTAATAATTTAGAAAATGAAACACCGCCAATAGTCATAATGTAAGAATCAATAAATTCAGCTTTAAATCCTGTTAGTTTAAAATTTGTCATATTAAGCGGTATTGAAGAAAATAATTGTACACTTGACATTGACTCTACAGTACTAATTTCCCATTCAAGAAGGTATGTTACTTTAATGATAATTTTGTTATCAGATGACTTGGTTATTACTGGAACGTACTCGCAGTTAGCTGTTTTAATTTTCAACATATTAGCCATTAAATTTTCCTCTTTATCACTAGTATTTTTATTTATAAATTCACACCCTGTTAAAAATAACAGGGTGTAAATTATAGTTATTATTTTTGTTTTCATTTTTATACAGTATATAGATACTTAATACCGTCAAGTACAATTTCCACTGTATTAGATGAACCGGATATATCAGTGATTATTGCAGTAAGGTTAGTATTTTTAAATACCTTGTAAGGTACTTTGAAAGTATGCCATAAGTTAACACCGATGTATGTACTTCCCTGAAGACCTGCAAATACTGCATTGCTGACAGGATTTTTAAACAGCACTTTAGTATCATTAACAAATTGAATTTTAAAAGCACCTGTGGACTTATAAGAAAATTTAAAAAATTCAAAGTCAAAACTTCCGTCTATACTGAATACTATACTAGCCTGAGAGTTTGCAGATACCACTGCATTATTTGAAAATATGTACGGTTCTTTTGAAAGATAATTTACCGGAGTTGAGGCTCTGTTAATATTGTTCATGGGTTTTTCTCCATTTTAAATTTTAAAAAGTCTGTTTATATTTTTTAGTTCATAACAGACAAAAGAACATAACAAAAACTTTGGAGTTAGTTAGCGTTTCTTCTGAGTAGTCCTTTAAGTACCCACATTATTAGCGTATTACTCGCAGTATAACCGCCTGCTTCTGCCGGAGTAGTTAAAGTCATTTCAATTTCAAAATGTCGTTGTGGCAGAATCATTACAGGTATCTGTAGTTTTAGTGATTTTTTGAAAAGAAAACCGCCGATGTTTGTCACCTGATTCGGTGTAGTCGAGTTATGCAGACCGTTATCCACCTGTGCATACATTGTTCTCATGTGTGTTTCGTACATGGTTTTAGGATCAACAACAATCTTCATATACGCTTTTGAGAAAAGTGCGTTTATCGGATATACCACTGGAGTACCTGCACCGGTTTCTGTGAATGGTGTACCGTCAAGGTTGAACACATGACATTCAAGACCGGTTATAAGAAAAGCTTGAGGGTCAGGCAACTGTCCACCTATAGTCATGTTTGTTCTGGTTTTTCCTACACTAGAGCTGTTCTGAAAAAATTTAACAGTCTGTGTTGCACCTGCTGTAGTAAGCATGGAATCATATAAATCCATACTTACATTTTCAAATCCCTCTTTTTGAAACTGGTTATAAACTAGATCACTCATTGAAGCCATAATTTTTTACCTTTTATCCTTTATAATTTTTTATAGGTTTTTAAAGTTCCTTAAACTTTCTTTTGTTAATTGTACTCGTCAAGCTCTTCATACTCACTTGACATAGCACCTTCAAGCAGTCCTAAATTTGACCCACCCTCAAGAAGTCCGACATTTTGATATCCCAGAGTATAATTGTTTATAGGGTTAGCGTATGCATCACCACTGAGCCCGATTGAAAGACCGAAGGTGTTTTTCATCATAAGAAGCACAATACCTGCAACCATACCGCTTGACAGTGCATTGGCTTTGTCTTTGTCTAGATATTTATGTCCGATGAACGAACCACCGACTGCAATAGCAAGCGCGATTATATTTCTTGGCACTTGCCCGCCACCTGTATATTTGTCAAAAATGCTGTTTGCTTTGTTTGACAACCATAGTGCCGAAAATGCACCGAGTCCTGCAATACCCCCGTTCACAAACACTGACATAAAATCAAAATTTGTTTTTGACGGATTGCGTCTGATTCTTCTTCGTGTTACTTTTTTTGCCACTGATTTTCTGCGCTTTCTTCTTTTTGTCATTGGTTTTAATCTCCTTGCATATTGCACAGGGTTTCTTTTAACTCTGCGTTTAATTCTTCTTTTTCTAGCCTTGACAGGCTTTCTTCTTTTCTTTACTGCCATTTTACTCACCCTCTTTTTACTTGGATTTAATATTGTCATTTTCATTTCTATATCCTTTACTTTTTAATATAGTCCTAGCAATTTTTCATTTATTTTTTTTAATTTGATTCTATCAGTTTCGCTTGTTTCAATGTTTACCATTTCAGAATATGATAGAGTATTTAATAATTCTGTCAATAGATCGACTTCAATCCATGACAGCGAAACATTTACTTTGTTTGAATTTCCGTAACCTTTTTTTTTGTTTTAGCATTCGTTTAGCGGATTTTTCATAAGCATCTAATTTTTGTTTTATAACTTTAGTTTTCAATTTATTATACCTCGTTCAGTAACAGTAATTTTCTCACCATAAATCAGCAATTGCTTTCCGTTACTGAGTAGTTTTGCACCCTTTTTAAATTTGTGTCTGTAAATCTGTTTACTCTTATCATCATGCTTTTTTGCTTCATACTCAATTGCGATTGCGTCACCCAGTTCAACAAGTACATCAAAGTCATCAATCTCAATTTCATATTCTGCATCGGCTTCTTTACCATGAAATTTATTATATAATTTTTCTTTATCTTTCATAAAAAATTATTTTCGCTTTCGTTTCTTCTTTTTATTTTTCATCAAATAAAGAACTATTAACAGTGCAAGTCCACCGCCGATATACATCATTTTATCATCACTAATTTCACCCTGCTGTTCATCAATAATAATTTCACTGTCCGGAGCTGTACGGTCAATAATATTTGCTGAGTTGCTGTCAGCAGGCTTTGAGTCACTGATATTCAGTGATAAATTCCACCCTTTAAATGCTGATATAGGATAGCTATTATACGGAATTTTCTGATTGTAAACACTGTCAAGCTTTTCAAGGAACGGGCGATTAATGTAAATGTCGTTTCCTATACCGGTACTTTTTTTGAAAGCTTTTATTGCAAGTCTTGTACCGTCACTGTAATTACTGACCGTACCTATAACACCGGTAATTGGACAATTAAACCCCAGTTCATTTAATTTTCTTTGAATTATTTCTGTACTTGTCATAATAATTTTTTCCTTTTGTTATTTTTTCTTTTTCATAAAAAACATTAGTGCCAGTACTGCAACTCCTGCACCTGCGATATACATCATTTTATTATCATCTGTGTCTGCTGTCGGTGTACCTGCTTTTTTAACAAGCGGTGTTAAACCTGTCGGTGTTGCTTCATATTCGGTAGTGTCATACTTTGGTGATGAAGATACAGACGGAATAATATTTCCGTACTGGTCTTTAACTGCTTCATACTCACCCTTAGCTGTATTATATTCATTTTTAGCTTCATTGAAAGTTTCAGCATATCCGCTATTAGCAATTTTTTCTGATATGATACCGCTAGCATATTGTTTTGCAACACTCATTGACATATTGTTTGTTGTATCTGAAATTTTATTTAAAATAGGTGAAAGTTTTTTGGCTGACTTTGGAGCGTATTTACTATTAACAAGTTTGTCAGCCACATTAGCGTAAATTGATACAGGGTGACTATTTTTTTTAACAGTCTTTTTAACTTTTTTAGCTTTTTTCTTAATAGTCTTTTTAAGTCCTGCAAGCCCGCCGGATAATTGATATTGTATATCCTGTAAATCAGTGTTTCTACCTTCCAGTGTAATGAGTTTCATTTTCTTAATTCTCCGTTATAAATTATTTTATCCAGTCTTGCAGTAAAATTATTTTTTGTAACACCAAGTTTCGATGTATTGTATGTCGCATCAAAGTCATAAACTTTACCGCTTAAAACAATAAAAGGAAAAATATGGTGATATTCTTTATCAGGTCTTTCACTGACTATTGAATAACCGCATTTAATTTTATTCTCTATAAAGTATGCAAGACATAAAATTGTTTTATCATCACAGTCACCACACCCTTTTTTTAAAGTAATCGCCGGTCTGCATAACAATTCTGCATTTACAGGGTCAGGAACATATTTTATTTTTTTGGAAACTATATCATAAAAAGTAATTATATCCACGTCTTTAATATTTTTAACGTCACTGGAATATTGTATGCTGAGTCTTTCCAACTCTGATAAAGTTTTCTGTAATGTATTATTTCTGACTGTCATTAACATAGGTGGATTTATACAAGTAATTACATGTAATTACAAGTATTTTTTATTTATAAAAGACTTGCATTATTACTATATAGTCATTATATTTGTAATTACTTACTTATTTTTTAATTATAATATAAATGGAGTTAAAAATTATTCAGACACAAACAATTATTAAAGATGTAAAGGATATGACACATATTGATACTGAATCAGGTGACTTTGTTCAGACTGACTTTGATAATGAAATTGAAACATTCATAAGCGGACTGGTAGAAGAGGATAAATTTCCTATGTCAATGAACTTCCTTGCCACTGACGGAAAATTAATGTGTGTTATTCTATATGCTGAAATGTCACCTCAACAAAAGAATGCTATGTCAGCACAAAAAAGCGGATTAACTTTGCTGAAAGAAAAAATTATTACGCCAAGTTAACCGGAACGGTATTATAAAAACTTCCTATTTTACCGGCACTTGTTGCCGGTATTTTTTTTCGCTTTGTGTATTCTCCCTGTCGCTTAACAAATAAATCATACCAGAAATTAGCAGGTACATCGTCAATACTTCGCAGTGCTGACCGGAGTTTTACAGGTTTATTATAATTTGTTTTTCCGGTAGTTAAAAATTCAAATCTCTTATCTTTCGGAATACCTTTACACACTGACTTAACATTGCTGTCAAAATCATAAAGTATATACCCCTTTACATTATAAATATCCATTGCCTTGTAAATTTCAAGTGAATAACTACCAAGGAAATTATTTACAGGAAAATGTTTTTCAATTTTCTTAATATCTTTTTCTACATTATTTGTTAATGTAAAATAGCAACTGTCAGTGTCAGTATATAAAATATCACCGCCGATTTTCTGCACTTCTTCAAATAAATTATATAATAGTATTCTGCTGTTCGCTGTTATGAAAATGGGTATTGCATAGTTAACAGAATTACTGCCTGAAAAATTCATATCTTTATACATAAGTTCATCATCATTTAGTATCTCATAAAAACCGTCACTATAGTCATATTCTTTTAAAACTTTCATACCTCCATGCAGTGCAAAACGACCATATGTAGAATTTAAAATT
>JBFZEW010000085.1:0-9136 GCA_041306665.1 Spirochaetota bacterium
GCTGTGTTCTTTTTTGAAAAAGTATTTAATGAGAATGTAACATACAAGAAAACAGCTGAATTATACAGAAATTCGCTCGAAAGATACGGTGAAGAATTCTATAAACAGCAGAAATTTCGTGAGTCTGAAAGAATATTTTTATATGTTCAGACAATTTATCCATCTGAAAAATATAAATCAAAAATTAATTTATTAAAAATTTTAAATAAAAGAAATTATTCTTTCGCAAAACCGGAGAATCTGATTGTTAAAGAAAAAAATATTCAAAAATATTTCAAATATGAAACTGAACAAAATAGAATATTGCTGGAAAAAATAATTTCCAGAGGTCCTCTTGAAAAAAAATTAGTGTATAATTATCTATTTTATTTTCATGATCCCAAGTTGAAAATTCCCGGAGTAGTTGAATCAATTCTGTACATGTTTTTTTCAATTTCACTTTTAGTACTCGCAATTTATTTATTTTCATTTTCCGTGAAAATGAAAGTTCTTATCAAAGCGCAGGAAATATACACTGAAAGCAAGCATCACATTCCTCATATAAATATTAAGACAATTAATCCTAAAAGATTTGTGACCTTTCATCCGGATTTTGAAAAATTCATGACATATAACCGAACATATAAATTGGGGCTTGCTGTCGATAAAATTACCGGCAGGCAGAGTCATAATATTGAAGTTGGAAATCTTGCATTTCATATCGCGGAAAAACTTGATCTTGAAAATCTCAATCCCGAAGATGTTCAAAAAATCGGTTACATTCATGATGTCGGATACATGAAGCTTGTAAAACAGCTTAAAGGGAAGAATCAAACATTGAAGACGGCAGAATTTGAAGAAATTAAAAAACATATTTATTTGGGATTAAAATATTTCAAAAGACTTGAACTTCCGGAAATTTATAAAAATGGTATTCTACATCATCATGAAAGATTTGACGGATCGGGTTATCCTAAAGGTTTGAAAAAAAGAGAAATTCCTCTTGTTGCGAGAGTAATCGCAATTGCGGATTTTATCATCACTCTGACATCATATTCCGAAAGTAAGCATCCGGTTTCTATCATAACCGCACTTTCAATGATTGATAAACTTTCCGGAAAACATTTTGATCCTGAACTGGTAAAGCTCGTGAAAAGCATCTATTTAGACTGAAAAGCATAAATTACATTGATTATTCATTAATTTAAATTATATAATAAAGCTGAGATTAATTTCTTGACTTATTGACTTAAATCCTGAATAATACAGTGAAACATCATGGATATTAATATGAATGTTTTAAATGGGAATTGCTTCAGCTAATTAATGATATATTTTCTGAAGTCCCATAATTTATATGTTATTATTTTGAGGTGCTGAAAATGATTAAAAAATCACTAATTTTGTTTCTGTCTATATTTATGACTGTTTCGATTCTTGCACAGGATACGCCGTCAGGCGGTTTTTTACCTGAAGATGTAATCATTAGATTAAGCTATGAAAATTTTAAAAATCTCAAACTTCTTTCAGCCGCGATTATGAATTTCGGCGGAGGCGAGTCTGAGTTTAAAGCGCTTGTTCAAACTTACGCAAAAGCAACATCGCTTTATTTTCAAAAAGATGACCAAGCAGCCGCGAAAGAATTCCAGAAAAATGAAGCTGATATTAAAAAATCAGGAATGGATCTTGCCGCAAAATACAAAGAAAGAGCAGCCCAGATTCAGATTGAAATTATCGAGTACAACGTGAAAACAAGAATTGACGCTGAATTAAAAGGTGAAAGAATCCCTGCTCCGGCTGAGAAACTTTTAACTCAAGCGATCGAAGCGATGCGTTTCGCAAATGATTTAAATGACAGAGAAAGGCCTGTCGAAGCAATTGACTATTACCGTATTGCGAAAACTAAAAGTTTTGAGTATTACGAAGTAATGGCTACTTATGATAAAAATCTTAAAATAAATGAAATTAAAGAAAAGTATGAAAGAGACATAAAAGACGATCAAGGTCAGATTTATACTTCAAAAGAAAAGAAAAATTAAAGATAAATTCATAAAAAAACCGGCGTTAGCCGGTTTTTTTATGTTTGCGTGTTAAGATGAATTTTATTTTTTAATATTTTTCGGCTGGTTTTTAAGAACCTTCAGTGTTAACAGTCTTATTTCCACGTTATTGTTTACCAATAAAGTTCTAAGTGAAATTTCAAGTTCTTCATCAATGTCATAACCGACAAGATTAGACAGTACTTTGATCATCATTGTGTTTTTATTGTAATTTTCAGGGGAGGTGACAAAATCCTTGAATACCTTGTATATCAGCGGATTTTTAATTCGAATATTGTCAAGAACTGCCATTTGAACATTTGTATTTGTATCACTGAGACCGAGAAGAATATATTCAATTGAAAGATTTTCTGTTTTTTTATTTTCAATAACTAATAAACCAGCGTATGAAGCCTCGCGAATTTGAGCGTTTTTGTCCTGTATGTTAGTCAGAAACACAGGTACGGCTTTTGGAGTTTTATATTTTGAAATACCTTTAATCGCAGAAATTCTGACTATATCCGATAAATTTTTATTTTCACAAAATGTCAATAGAGTGTTATAAGCTTCATCGGTTTTGTAAAAAGAAAGCTGCATAAGCGCTTCAGCTATTATTGTATTATGCGTGTCATTTGTGGCGTTAATTAAAAGACGCATTGTCCTTTCAGAAGGATATTCCGAGCATTTTATTACTGCTTCTTTTCTTTCCGTCCAGATTTTACTCTCATATTGTTTTTCAAGTTGTTTTATTTCATTTGTAAATATTTTTTTTTGTTCAGATTCAGTTATCTGTTTGTTTTTGCAAGCAAAGGTGAGAGTTAATGCATAAAAGAAGAATGCGATTTTAATAAATTTTTTCATAGACTGACCGATATTTTTGGATTTTTAAAATGTAATTTCTTGTTTCAGAAAATGGAATTTTTTCGATAAATATATCTTTATCTGCCGTTTCAAAGTTACTTTTCCATTTTTTCATATTGCCTATTCCGGCATTATAAGCGCCGAGAGAATGAACTATGTCGCCGGAAAAATATTCCTGAAGCCAACTGAAATAAAATGTTCCGAAACAAATGTTATCGGCTTCAGAAAAAACATTATAATCTTTCTTCTTAAGTTTAATGGAAATATCTTCAGACGTTGCGTCCATGAGCTGCATGAGTCCTTTAGCGTTGCTGACGGAAACCGCTGATGATTTATATGCCGATTCAGCGCGGATGATGGAGAGAATTATTAAAGGATCTAAATTGTATTTTTCGGCGTTTTCTTTTATCAATTCAAAATAGGCGAGAGGATACAGTGATTCGCGGATGTTTATATCTACAAGCGACAGATTTTCTTTTAAATTGAATAATTTCAATAATTTAACGGCATAAATGTTCTGCTGGTAATAAAATTTATTTTTCCGGTACAAATGATACATTTTTGCGGCAGTGAGTTTTTCATATTCCGGGTTCGAAGAAAGATAATTTTCAAGCGAAGAACAGCTGTTGAAATCTCCCGCGGCGAAATAAGTTTCAAGAAGACGGTCGTATTTAGAAAAATTTTTAGCATTTACTGATGTGAAAAGGAAAGTATTAAATTCACTGTAAGGGTTTATTTTTCGGTCGTTAAGTAATTGTAATCTGGCGTTAAAGGTGCTTTTGTTTTTATCAATGCAGAAAAGAAGAAAATGGTAAAACAGCGTTTCATTGGTATCATTATTTTTTAAAGCTTCAGTGAATTTTAAATTGCAATTGTCGTGCGTAAAATTTTTAGAAATTGCGTCGAATAGACGAAAAACATAAACTGAATCGGGACGGTTAAGTACAATGGATTTTAGCGCGATTTCATCCTCATTTATAATATCCAGCTTGTTGATCCAATACACCGCGTTTCCGAAATATGATTCTCCTTTAAACAAAGAAATCTGAGTTTTCAAAATTGAAACTGCTTTGTTATAATTTTCTTTTTCAATGTATTTTTACGCTATTAACCAGAAGTATTTTTCATTTTCACTGTTTGTTGAAAAGTTTGCAGTAATATAATTCAGATAGTTTTCAGCCGCTGAAACATCCTTCATCAGATAATAATCTACAAGGTTTTGAAGAATGTTTTCATTGTTCTGATACAGCTCTTTAGTTTCATATAATTCTACGGCTTGAGATTTACTGATATATTTCCAAATGCTCTGAGCGTATGCTGACATGAGTATTGTTGAATCTGCTGATGAAGTCTGCATCAAATTATAAGCTTCCTTTTGTTTTTTCAGTCCGCACAGATTTTGAATTTGCAGAATTTCGTATTTCATCTCTGTGTTTTTTGAGATTAACGATTGTGATTCTTCGAACAGATTATTTAAAGTTAAATGTTGAGCTATCAGGAACCGTTCATTATTGCCGAATTTGATTTCATCATTCTGAAGAAGGTTAAAAAGATTTTTTATCGCAATAGTTCCTTCCCATGAAATTTTATTAGATTCAATTATGGAGTAGTATAATCTGAAAGCCTGAAGGTATTTCTCGGATTTTTCATAAATACCTGCTAGGCGGATTTTTCTGAGCTTTTCAAAATTATTGTTTTTCGAAGCTGTAGATTTTAAAGATTCGAGAATATCCGCTGCTTTCCCGTAATTTTTTAATGAAACGCAGCAGTTTGCAGCGATTAAAGAAGCATTGAAAAATAATGATGGATCATTGTTGCTTAAAAGTGAATATAATTCGAGCGCGTCACTGAATTCATATTTAGCGTAAAGTATTTCAATTATTTCTGATAACGCTGCGTCACGGTAAAGCGAATGAGAGGATTTTCTTTTGACATATGTTTTTAATATTGAAAATGGTTTCGGTTTGATAAACATAGAATGTGCAAACGAGTTAAGGGCGGCGACAGAATCGTTTGAATTTTTTTGAGCGAGACCAAGACGGTAGAATTCACGCGGCTCGAGATTGGTTTTTTTTTGTAAAGATGAAATAATCTCAGCATCATTTGTTTTGTATAAATTAATTTGTCCATCATCGGAAAAAACGGCGCGCAATGAGAAACAAACAGTTATAAGTATTATAAAAATGAAACATGGAGAAATTTTATAAACTAAGTTTTTCATTTTGGCAACAATCATAAATAATCGATTTTTCCGTATTTGCAACGATAAGAGTACTTTAAAAATAGATTGTTTAAATGATCTCTTTTTTTTATTCACTTTTTTCAAGATAGTCCTTAAAGACACTGTAGTTTTCAATGTCCGGATTTTCCCAGACAATGTCAAAATATGATTTATCATTTGAATATCTGTAATATGAATCAAGATGATTCAGCTGATACTGCTGTAATTTATTTTCCGGAGAAAATTTTTTTATGTAATCGGCGATTATATCATAATTATAATTTTTAATTAAAAGTTTCTCCTCCGCTGGAAGGTTGTTCTGTATAAGAATTAAAATCGCGAAGCGTTTCGCCTCTTTAATCTGCTTCATTGCGCGGACGTATTTGTGAAGACGCATTGAATATAGCGTTGGTTTAAAAGCATCAGCCATGCCGATTTCGATTTTTGCGAGCTTGATGTTTCTGTAGCCCAGACGAAGATACTGCCGCGCGTCCGAATCGCGAGATTGTATTGTTTGAGCAGCGAGCTCATTCAGCATGGATGTTGTCAGTTTCATTTCATCATTAAGTTTACGATGATAAAGTTCAATAAGTTCTTCCTGTACAATGCGAATCTGGTCAAAGGAATAGGCGAACATAAAACGCATGTAGAAAAACTGACAGATTATATCACGACGGATAATTTCACGAAACGCGGTTTTATCTTCATCTGTACCCATGTTTGTGACTGTCGCGTTTATATAGTACATAAAGAACCGGTTGTCTTTTAGACCTTTTTCCGCGTAACGCTGCTCACCCGCAGTCGTGCTTGATGCGGCCTGCTGCGCGTTGAGATTTTCATTGTTTATCAGAAATATGCATTGAAGTAAAACTAGGACAATGAAAATCCTGCTATTATTTTTTTTGAAGATAAATTTCATTTTTTTAATCTTTTGTCATCCAAATCATTATCGAAAACTTATGGGTACTTTCAAAAATCAGTATTTGTGTAGACAAGGAGCATCAAAAATTTAGTTTTAGAAGTTCCCTTATATGAAACTATTTTTTGATTGCATAACTGCCAATAGTTTTTAATGCTATAATCCAATGTTTATATTCTAACTGAATTTAATAAAAGTTCAACATATTTAATAAACATGCAAAAAAGTCAGCCTATATCAAATATCGGAAGAACAGAGGAGATTATAAATGAAAAGAAAAATTCTAGCTGGAATTTTATTAATAATTATCGCTATTACGGTATCATCATGCACGACATTCAGTAACTGGAAAAAGAAGAAACCCGGCGTAAAGGTTCTGAATACGGATATAAAAACGATAAGTTTCGATGATGTAACTCTTTTACTGAACGTTGAAGTGTCCAATCCTTATCCAGTCGGAATTACGATTGAGCGCATAGAAGTGACAACGTTTGTCGAGGGAAAACAGCTATTTAAAACTGTAACTCCGCAAAATTTTGAAATTACCGCAAATGGGAAAAAAGAGAATTTGTTGGATGTAAATTTGATTTATGATGACATTATAAATGTATATTCAGGATACATGAATAATGATTACGTGAATGTTACAATAAACGCGCAGATTGATATTCGTCTTCCGGAAATTCCGGGATTACCTCCTATTTATGAAATTCCTGTTAGCATTGACAAAAAACTTCCGACTATCAAGCCTGTTGTTCGTTTGAAAAACTTTGATGTGGATCTTCCGAGTAAAAATGAAGTTCAGCTTGCGCTTAACAAAGTCGATACAAATCCGATTACGAGAAATATCGCTTTTGCGCGTGTAATGGCTGTATTATTTGGAAAAAACGATTCAAAGGGTGTGCAGACAATTCAGGAGCTTGATTTAATTTTCCGCGTAAAGTTTGATCTTGAGGTGGAGAATTTGGCGAAAACAAGATTTCAGTTTCAGGATTTTAATTATAAGCTGGTAATTGATAAAACTGATTTTATGACTGGAATTAGCAACGATGTAAGATATTTCGGACAGATTTCGACTATTCATGTAATAAATGAATTCAGCGCGCGAAAACTTAACAACTCAATAATTGAGGCAATGACGGTAAAAGAAAAAAAATTTTTTATTGAAGGAAATGCGAAACTTCTTCTTCCTGAAGAATTTTCTGTAAAACCTGTTACCATTAAATTTAGCGGTAAAGGTGATGTAGAGGAAAAAATTCAAAAATAAAAATACCAGATGAAAAATTTTGCGCTATAATTAATAAGAGGTATTTAAAATGAAATTACTTTTTATTCCGTTTATATTTTTAATGTTTTGTATAAACGCAAGCGCAGAGACTAATATGGAGGATGTTTTTAAAAAATATTCAAAAGCGGAATATGCGGTTTTTGCCGGAGGATGTTTCTGGTGCATTGAATCTTCATTTGAACTTGAAAACGGAGTCAATGAAGTGATTTCCGGTTATACCGGCGGCATAACTGAAAATCCTTCCTACGAAGAAGTAAGCAGCGGAAAAACGGGACATGCCGAAGCTGTAATAGTGTTTTATAATCCTGAAAAAATTACTTATGAGAAACTGCTGAAAATTTTTTGGCGTCAGATTGATCCGACTGACAACGGCGGATCTTTTGTTGACAGAGGAAATCAATATAGATCAGGAATCTTTTTTGTTAATGAAATTCAGCGAAAAAAGGCTGAACAGTCAAAACTTAACCTTGAAAAATCTAAAATTTTCACTAAGCCTGTTGTGACTGAAATTACGAAGTTTAAAAAGTTTTTTCCAGCAGAAGAATACCATCAGAATTATTATAAAAAAAATAATTCGCATTATAAATATTACAGAGAAAACTCGGGCAGGGATCAGTTTATCGGAAAATATAAAAGAGAATTATTTGATTTTTAGTTTTCTCTATTCAGTAAGTCCATCCCTGGTAAGCGGGTGTAATTGAAACTGATGGTTTATTTTCAATGAAAGGTTTGTCAGAAATATAGAAAACGATATTGTTTTTTTCAATAATATCGCCATTTTCACCGGGAATTGAATAAGTATCTACATGCGGCAGTAGAAAATATTTTTTTCGCGGTTGAAGTCCATATTCAATAAAAATTGTGTTATTAGGTTGATTTTGAAAAAAAGTCGGTTCAAGAAAAGTTCGAATGTTTCTGCGATTAATTTCAATGCGATATTTTTTCCATAAAATATTGAACGACCTTTCATAAACATAATCTACAGAGTAACTTCCATCTGAATCGCGATTAATTATTTCATAGTAGAAATACTTTTGAAATGAAAGCCGGGATTTTTCAGTTTTACCTTCAAGATATATTTCCACTGGAGAGTTGTATTCGTTAAGGTCAAATAATAACTTTGTAAATTGATCGATTGCTAATTTTTCCGGTTTTACGGCAAAGATTAGAAAAATACCTGCTGTTAATATTATTTTCAATTTCATAACTTAAGATTATAAAATAAAAAAAATAAAATATCAATTATAAAATCGCATATAAAACTTGACCGCTTTAAGAAAGACATTCATGATATGTAAATGGAGAAAGAAATGCAAGCGCAGTGTCCTTTTTGTTCAAAAGTGAATGATACGCAGGAGAACAGTAAAGGAGTATATAAGCTGTTGTGCGAGCATTGCGGTAGAATGTATCTTATTGAGATTTCTATATATTTAAAAATTTTTAAATCGTGTAAAACTTATATAATTTAATAAATGGAGACGTGATGAAAAATATATTAAAAGCTGTCGCGATATATTTGAAGGATTGGAAAAATTTACTTGTTCATTCATTAGTAGGTTTTGGAATATTAGGCATTGCGATTTTCTTACCTGTAACGCCATTGCTTAGGATAGCCTTTCTTGTTATGGTCATTGTATTAAATGTTATACGTATGCGATGGGAGCGCAGCAGAATTAAAAAAGCTGATACAATATAATTTTTTAGTGACAGGAGAAATTTATGGCAAAAAGTACGAAACATGCGGCTTTAATATGCGTGATTGTATCAACTGCAACGTTAATCGGAATTGCAGTTGGAATTTGGAAAAATAGCGCTATTGCGGTAATGAT
>JBFZEW010000086.1:0-9597 GCA_041306665.1 Spirochaetota bacterium
TGGTCAGCAATGTGGAAATCAGGGTCTTTATGACAGCTTAAATGAGCATGATAACTGTGGAATAGGAATTGTTGCTAATATAAAGGGTGTTAAGTCGCACGACATTGTAATTCGCGGATTGGAAGTTCTTGAACGGATGGAACATCGTGGAGCGGAAAGCGCGGATAATAAAACTGGAGACGGTTCCGGAATCATGCTGCAGATTCCTCATGATTATTATAAAACCGTTATCGAAAAACTTCCCGAAGAAGGGAAATATGGAACAGGATTTGTTTTTTTCCCGAAGGAAAAAAATGATGCGGCGGAATGTAAAAAAATCTTCGAAAAAATAATTGTTCAGGAAGGGCTTTCCGTATTTGCGTGGAGAAATCCTGCAGTTAAAAGCGATGAAATCGGTGAGATCGCCGCGAAGAGCGAACCTTCAATTGAGCAGGTTTTCATTACTGCTCCATCCGGAATGGATGCGAAAACTTTTGAAAGAAAATTATACATAATACGTAAACTCGCGGAAAGAACAGTCCGTGAAAGCAAAATTTCTGCAAAAAGCGCTTTTTATCCGGTTACGCTTTCAACGAAAACAATTGTATATAAGGGAATGCTCATGCCTGATCAGGTGAGAAAATATTTTCCTGAACTTGCAGATGTGAAACTTACGTCGGCTGTTGCGCTTGTTCATTCACGTTTCAGTACAAATACGTTTCCTGCGTGGGAGCTGGCGCAGCCTTTCAGAATGCTGGCTCATAACGGCGAGATTAATACTGTTAAAGGAAACAGATTCTGGATGCAGGCTCGCGAATCAATGCTGAATTCACCCGAGTTCGGCGACGACATTAAAAAAATTCTTCCGGTAATTGAACCGGGCCGTTCGGATTCAGCTTCGTTCGACAATGTTCTTGAACTTCTTGTCGCGTCCGGACGTTCACTTCCGCATGCGATCATGATGATGGTTCCTGAAAGCTGGAACGAAAAAAATCCTATTTCCGATGATTTAAAAAAATTCTATGAATATCACGCGACTTTTCTTGAGCCGTGGGACGGTCCCGCGTCAATTGTGTTTTTTGACGGAAGATACGTCGGCGGTACTCTTGACAGAAACGGTCTGCGCCCTTCGAGATACATTTTAACTAAAGACGACATTCTTGTAATGGGAAGTGAAGTCGGTGTTCAGAATTTCATTCCTGAGAATGTTGCCCGTAAAGGCCGTCTTCAGCCCGGGAAACTTCTTCTTGTGGATATTGAAGCAGGCAGAATAATTCCTGATTCAGAAATTAAAAATCATATCGCCTATCAGAAACCTTACAGGGAATGGGTCCAGAACAACCGCGTTAATCTTTCTGACATAGAAGCTGATATGTCTTTTCCTGTAATTAGCGATGAGCGCCTTATTGAACTGCAGCATGTATATGCTTATAACCGCGAAGATGTTGACAAGCTGCTCCCTGAAATCGCGAATACAGGCCAGGAATACACTTCATCGATGGGTACTGATACGCCTGTCGCGGTATTTTCTGATAAACCTCAGCCTCTGTATAATTATTTCAAGCAGATGTTCGCGCAGGTTACAAATCCGGCGATTGATTCAATTCGCGAAGAGCTTGTAATGACTTTGACAAGCTACATGGGCCAGCAGAAAAATCTTCTCGCTGAAACTCCGGAACATTGTAAAATGCTTAAATATCTGAATCCTGTTTTTTCAAACTCGGACATAGCGAAAATTCGAAACTGGAATAATGTGGATTTTAAAACCGCTGTCATTGACATTACGTTTCCACTGTCTGAAAAAGAATCCGGGCTTGATAAAGCGATGGATAGAATATGCAACGAAGCTGAAAAAGCCGTGGATGCGGGATACACGTTTATTATTTTAAGCGATAGAGCTTTTAATGCTGAAAGGGTTCCTGTTCCGTCGCTTCTTGCTTCATCGGGAGTTCATCATCATTTAATCAGGACCAAGAAGAGAACTCGCGCGGGACTTATTGTTGAGACAGGCGAGGCGCGTGAAGTAATGCATTTCGCTCTTCTTTTCGGTTTTGGAGCTGATGCAATTAATCCTTACGGAGCTTTCGCCGTAATTAAAAATTTATTCAATGACGGCAGACTGAATATCGACACTGCTGAACACGCTGAACATAATTTCATAAAAGGCATCAGCAAGGGGATTTTAAAAGTTATTTCTAAAATGGGAACTTCTACTCTACGCAGTTATCGAGCTGCGCAGATTTTCGAAGCGGTTGGTCTTGGCGAATCGCTTATAGAAAAATATTTTACCGGAACAGCCTCGCGCATTTCAGGAATTACAACCACTGAAATAGCTAAAGAAGCGATAATGAAACATGAAACTGCCTATATTTCCCGTCCTGAACTTCTTGATTCCGAAGGAGTTTACCGATATCGAAAATTCGGTGAGAAACATGCATGGAATCCTGAAACCATTTATTTGATTCAGTGGGCGGCGCGGGAAAATAATTACGCGAAATATAAAGAGTTCGCCAAAATCGTCGATGCCGAAAACCGAAAACCTCACGTAATACGAGGTCTTATAGATTTTAAAAAATGCAAACCGGTTCCTCTTGCTGAAGTGGAATCTGTTGAAGAAATAATGAAGCGTTTCACTACAGGCGCCATGAGTTACGGTTCAATCAGCCAGGAAGCGCATGAAACAATCGCGATTGCCTTGAACTCAATCAAAGGACGTAGCAATTCCGGAGAAGGTGGCGAAAATCCTGAACGTTTTAAAAGACGCGCAGACGGTACAATAGCGCGAAGCGCAATTAAACAGGTTGCTTCGGGACGATTCGGTGTAACCAGTAATTATCTCGCAAACGCAGATGAAATTCAGATTAAAATTTCTCAGGGAGCAAAGCCGGGGGAAGGCGGTCAGCTGCCGGGCCACAAGGTAGATGAAATTATCGGACGGACAAGACATTCTACTCCGGGAGTTACTCTCATTTCCCCTCCGCCGCACCATGACATATATTCGATTGAAGATCTTGCTCAGCTGATTTTTGATTTGAAAAACGCGAATCCGAACGCGCGGATCAGCGTGAAGCTTGTTTCGGAAGCCGGCGTAGGCACAATCGCGGCAGGCGTCGCGAAGGCGCACGCTGACAATATTTTAATAAGCGGATATGACGGCGGTACCGGAGCGAGTCCGCAGAGTTCGATCAAACACGCGGGACTTCCGTGGGAACTCGGAATGTCAGAGACTCATCAGACGCTTGTAATGAACGGACTTCGCGGCCGCGTAAGAATGCAGACTGACGGTCAGCTTAAAACAGGGCGCGACATTGTTATCGCGGGAATGTTAGGAGCGGAAGAATTCGGATTCGGTACTTCAGCGCTGATTGTTCTTGGATGCGTGATGATGAGAAAATGTCATTCTAATACGTGTCCGTTCGGAGTTGCTACTCAGGATCCTGAACTTAGAAAAAGATTCAAGGGAAAGCCTGAACACTTAATCAATTTTTTCCGGTTCATGGCTGAGAATGTGCGGGAAATAATGGCTGAATTGGGTTTCAGAAAGTTTGATGATCTGATAGGAAGAACCGATCTGCTTGAAATGAGCAAGACCGACCATTGGAAAGCTTCCAAAGTTAATCTTAATAAACTGCTGTACAGACCAGCGGAAGCGGAGCTGTATTCAAATTTCTGCACTGAGAAACAGGTTCATAAAATCGAAAATATTCTTGATAAGAAGCTGATCGCGGCTGCTAAACCTGCGCTTGAAAACGGAACTCCCGTGTCGGCCGAGTTTAAAATTAAAAACACCGACCGCGCTGCCGGCACAATGCTTTCATATGATGTTTCATCGCGGTTTTCTGAAGCGGGCCTTCCAGCTGATACCGTTAAATTTAAATTCGAAGGAAGCGCGGGACAAAGTTTCGGCGCGTTCCTCGCGAAAGGAATTGAATTTAAACTTGAAGGCGACGCGAATGATTACTTAGGCAAGGGTCTTTCAGGAGGAAGAATAATTGTAGTTCCTCCGAAGGGATCAACGTTTATTCCTGAAGAGAACATCATCATTGGCAATACGGTTCTTTATGGAGCAACAAGCGGTGAAGCCTACATCCGCGGAGTCGCGGGAGAGCGTTTCTGCGTAAGAAATTCCGGCGCAGAGGCAGTCGTGGAAGGAACTGGAGATCACTGCGCAGAATACATGACTGGCGGAAGACTTGTCGTTCTTGGAACAATCGGACGTAATTTCGCAGCGGGAATGAGCGGCGGTGTTGCCTATGTACTGGACGCTGTCGGCGATTTCAGATATTACTGCAACAGGGGGATGGTTGAACTTTCAGAACTCAAGGAATTCGAGGACATTGAATGCGTTAAAAGGATGATTTCTAATCATAAAAATTATACGGACAGCGCGCTGGCACGGAAGATACTTAATAACTGGATTGAATACCAGCCAAAATTCGTAAGAGTAATTTCTTACGAGTACAAGCGTGCTCTGCAGGAAATGAAAATTAAGTCTATTAATGAAAAATTAAGCGATGTTATTTCGGCTGAAGAAATCGGGAGGATTGTATAATGGGAGATCCAAGAGGATTTATAAAAATAAAAAGAAAAGAAGCTGGTTACAGACCGGTTGAGCAGCGCATAAAAGATTATGATGAAGTTGAAATTCAGCTCACGGAAGATGAAAGAAAACTTCAGGCTTCGAGATGCATGGACTGCGGAGTTCCATTTTGTCACTGGGCGTGTCCTTTGGGAAATATCATGCCGGAGTGGCAGGATGAAATTTACCACGGTAACTGGGAGCGAGCATGGAAAATTCTTCAGGCTACGAACAACTTTCCGGAGTTTACCGGCAGAATATGTCCGGCACTCTGTGAAGCGTCATGCGTTCTTGCTGACGGCGATGAAGCAGTCACAATCCGCCAGAATGAATGGGCTGTAATTGAAAATGCTTTTATGCGGGGCATTGTCAAGCCGGAG
The DNA here is from genome assembly GCA_041306665.1 of Spirochaetota bacterium. Lineage (GTDB taxonomy): Bacteria > Spirochaetota > UBA4802 > UBA4802 > JAFGJZ01 > JAFGJZ01. Next base: position 4,939 of record JBFZEW010000086.1, read on the forward strand.
CCTCCTGCAATGCGCACTGGTAAAAAAGTCGCTGTAATAGGCGGCGGTCCATCAGGACTTGCTGCGGCAGATCTCTTAAACAAAGCTGGTCATTCTGTTACAGTTTACGAAGCGGAACAGCATGTCGGCGGTTTCATGCGTTATGGAATTCCTGATTTCAAGCTGAATAAAAATGTAATCGAGAGACGCATTGACATTCTGAAACATGAAGGCCTGATTGTTAAAACAGGCGTAAAAGTCGGGAAAGATATTTCTGTAAAAGAAATCATGGATGAATACGACGCAGTTGCAGTAACCATTGGCGCAAGAGAACCTCGTGATCTTCAGGCTGAAGGACGAAATCTGAAAGGAATTCATTTTGCTGTCGATTACCTGTCGCAGCAGAATAAAACATGTTCAGGCGAAAAATTCTGCATGGATGATTTGATCATGAGTTTTGATAAATCCGTCGTCGTTATCGGCGGCGGAGACACGGGATCAGACTGTGTTGGTACAAGCAACCGGCAGGGCGCGAAATTTATTTTTCAGCTTGAGGTTCTTCCTAAACCTGCTGATGAAAGAACTCCTGATCAGCCGTGGCCGCTTTGGCCGAAATTGAATAAAATTTCCAGTTCGCATAAGGAAGGCTGCGAGAGAATGTGGAACGTTCAGACAAAACGTTTCATCGGTGATGAGAAAGGAAACGTTAAAAAAATCGAAGCCGTTAAAGTTGAATGGAAAGAGGACAATGGCCGATGGAGCATGTCCGAAGTGAAAGGTTCTGAATTTACTCTTGACGCTGATATCGTGTTTCTGGCAATGGGGTTTGTTCACCCCGTGCATAAAGGACTTGTCGAAGAACTTGGGCTGAAAATCGATGCGCGCGGCAACATTGATGCGGATAAGAATTTTAAAACTTCCGTTGAAAAAGTGTTTACTGCCGGAGACGCAAGACGCGGAGCTTCTCTCGTAGTTTACGCGATCAGCGAAGGACGGCAGCTTGCCGCTTCGATTAACAATTATTTAAAATGAATCGCAAACTGTTTCAATCGCGCAAATTTTAAACTTTGTCTGGTTGAAACAGTTTTAGTTTTTATGAAATTCCTTCTTTTCCGAATACATTTTTTTATCCGCGACAACCATGAGAGTGTCGAAATTCTCGCTGTCATCCGGAAACAGTGAATAACCCATGGAAAATTGAAAATCAATTGAAGTGTTCCTGAATGGAATTGTTTTGTGGCAGTTGGTTTTAATGTTCGCGATGATTGATTCTATGTTTTCCTTTTTTGTTAATCCCGTAATAAACAGAAGAAACTCATCTCCGCCAATTCTGAAAATGAAATCATTTTTACGAATTGTGTTTTTCAGAATGTTTGAAAACTCCACGAGATAAAAATCGCCGGCGTCATGCCCTAAAGTATCGTTGACAATTTTAAAATCATTAATGTCGATTACGACAACCGCGAACATTGTCTTGTAGCGTTTTGCGTATGATGATGCCATGTCGAAATGAAGTTTTACGAGTCGTCTGTTCGGAACGTCTGTCAGAAAATCAAGATAGGCGATGTCTTTAAGTTTATTATTTGTTATCATTGAGTAAAAAAATAAAATCAGAATGATTACGCAGAGAGTACTTCCGATGGAAAGAACAATGAAGAATGTTTCCGAATTCATTTTCCAGCCTTTTTTCGGCAGCGCGTGAAGAACCCATTGTCCGCCGGGAAGTGAAATAGTCATTGAAACAGGTTTATCTTTCAGTTTTTCTTCAACTCCGTAAAAAACAGAACCGTTCGAACCCAGACCGTTTTTCCCCTGAAGGATGAAATGATAATTTTCAAGCAGAGTCGGCGGGAAAATTTCTTTATAAAACTCATCAATATTAATGACAATGCTTGCCTGTCCCCAGTATTTTTTATTAATGAAAATAGGTACCCGGAAAATGAGACCAATTCCTCCTTGAATTAAATTGAGAGGACCGGACATTACAATTTCCCCTGTTTCTTTCGCTTTTAGGAATGTGTCTTTCTGGCCGGGAGTTATTGAAATATTAGTTCCAACCGCTTTTTCATTCCCCTGCAGAGGGTAGACGTATTGAACAACATCACCTTTGATTAATGTCAGATTGCGGATGAATTTGTCGTTTGTAAGCTGCTTTTCACAGAAATTTTTATATTCATCAGATGTTATTTCCGGATTAGTCATGATGAATGAAACGACGCCGCGAACAAGCAGAATTCTGGAATAAAGGATATTTTCTATTTCGCTGCGGGTCACGCTTAGCTGTCGAAGAATTTCGTTTTGAAAGCGCTGCTCAGTCTCGGTATTTTCTTTTTTAATGATAAAACTCATTAATAATGATAATGAAATTAAAACTAATAAAGTTTTTAGAATTACGTCGCGATTTATATATTTCTTCAGCATAATTTATTCCCGTATTGTTTTTATATAGCTTAATTTTTTTAAAATGTCAATTACATTTTAAGCTGATGCGCGCAGGGAATTTATTCTTTTAAAAAAGAGAATATTCTTTCGGCAAGTTCATGTCTGTCATAATCAAGCATGATGACATGGTTGCTTTTTTGAAAATTAAGTTTCTGTTTTCGGATTGAAATGATGTTGCTGAAAATATATTCACTTGAATTTGCGGGAATCGTTGTGTCGCCTTCAGACTGGCAGATAAGAACTTCAGAGTGAAATTTGTGTAAATTCTTTTCAGTGTTTTTTATAATTTTTAAAAGATCGCCGGACTGACTTACTGGAATACCAGAATGATATCCGACGTGCTTTTTTGATTCTTCGGGTTCGTTTATTCCATTGGATGAGGATTCGATTTGTAAAATCTTTGAAAATTTTGAAATCGCGCCGGTAAAATTCAAACGAAAGTCCTTAAGTTCATGCGGCATTGAAATAAGCACTACTTTTTCAGTGTTGAATTCATTCGCGATATTGACTGAAAAACACGCTCCCATGGAATGACCAACAATGTATACTTTGCTGCAATGAGACGACATTTCAATGTACGCCTCGCGCGCGCACATATACCAGTCATTCCCTGAAGTTGTGATCATGTCTTCAATCGTTGTACCATGACCAGGATAGCGCGGCGCGAAATAGGAGAACTTTTCTTCTTCGCAACGCTCTATCATATATTTGAACTCTGACGGATTTCCCATGAATCCGTGCAGAAAAAGTACGCCAAACATTTTATTGTTATATTTCAGTACAGATCTTGCGCCTGGAAGAATTTTTGTAATCATGTTCAACTCCTGTTTTTACTCGATGAATTTGATATAATCAGGAATTCCGGAAGGAAATACAACTCTTTTTATGGAATTTATTTGGGATTTTAAATATTCTATCTTTGCGGAATATTTCGATGCGTTTTCAGAGTTATCACTCATCAGATGCTGAAGCGAATTGATTTCATCCGGAATCGGTATAATCTGTATGTTTCTGTATTTAATTCCGTTTATGATCTCAATGTTATTCTCGGTAAAGACGGGCATTACTTCAATTCTGTGTTTAATTTTAAACCATTTTTTATAAAGACGCAGATAGACAATGAAGGAGCTTTTAATGCTGATTCTGTCTGAACTGTTTTCAATTGGAAGACTTCGAATCTGGTCAGCGAGAAAATTACCCAAACTGTAGAATATCGCGACGTCGCGTTTGTCCGCGGTTCTGTAAATTTCTGAAGACTGTATCGTGTGAGGATGGTGTCCGATTATCAAATCAGCTCCAAGCTCCGCGATTTCCCTGTAAAGTTTTACTTTCCAATCAGCCGGTACCATGGTATATTCAATGCCGTCATGAATCTGGACAATTACGAAATCGCTTCGCATTTTTAAATCCGCGATATCTGCAGAAACTTTTTCTCTGTCGTAAATCCAGTTGATGTAATATTTGTCGGATAATCGCCTGTCGGGATAATTCAACAGTCCGGTGTACGAGATAAGCCCGGCTCGAATCCCGTTGATTTCTCTAACAATTCCTTTTCTCGAATCAGACTCGTTTTGCGCGCAGCCTATATAGGCGATTTTTTTTGAGTTAAGCAGTTCAGTCGTGAAAATCACTCCTTCTGTTTTCTGGTCAGTGAAATGATTGTTCGCGATATTCACAATATCAATTCCGGCTTTAATGAACGCGTCCGTTATCATTGGAGGCGAGTTGAAAATAAATCCGTCGGATTGAAACGGCGGGCAGACCGGGAATTCCATGTTTATACTCATGATGTCGGGGAAGGCGAGGTATGGCGCAATTTTATAAAAAAAATAATCATAACCGAAATTATTACTCTCGCCCGTGCTTTTAACCGCTGCGAATTTTTTAATGTTCTCGTGCATAATTACGTCGCCGGTAAATCCGATTGTAAAATCCTTCTGTTTCGCTGAAACCGGCACAACCGCTGAAGCTGCAATAAGAATAGACAGGATGAAATATCCGCTTTTTCTGTGTTTGATTTTCATTTAATCAGAATTTAAAAATATTAGTGAATAATCAAGCAAATTATTATTCCAGTGATAAAGTATTTCTTGACTTAAGCGAATTTATGGTATTCTATTGAGTGATATTAATAAACAGGATAGTCTACGTGAAAATCAATATTAATAACGGCGCCAAGATAATCAGCGCGGACCCAGGCAGCACTCTGCTGGCTTCTCTTTTCGATAATAAGGTGCA
>JBFZEW010000087.1:0-3580 GCA_041306665.1 Spirochaetota bacterium
AGAAGCTTCTAAAAGTACCGGGATTTCGATTCTTGCAGATATTTTCAATATATCAATAAATGACGTAATTGCATTCGGGGATGACCATAATGATGTTGAAATGCTTCAAATTGCCGGAACCGGTATAGCGATGGGTAATGCGATAGATCGGGCAAAGGCAGCAGCTGATTTGATTATTAAAGATAATGATAGTGACGGAGCCGCTGAGTATATAGAAAAAAATATTTTAAACATGAGTCAGGGAAACATAGATAATAACATACCTGATGATCGCGTTAAACCGTCTGCAGAAATTAAAATCAAAGTGCGCGATCTGCATAAATCATTCGGACTTAAGAAAATCCTCCGCGGCATCAATCTTGATGTTTACGATGGAGAAATTCTCTGTATAGTCGGGCCAAGCGGTACAGGAAAGTCGGTTATCTTGAAAAATATAATCGGTCTGCTTGATCCTGACAGCGGAGATATTATAGTAGATGAAGAAAATTTTAATCATGCATCATCTTCAAAGAAACATGAAATACGCAAAAAATTCGGAGTTCTTTTCCAAGGTTCGGCGCTTTTCGATTCAATGAATATTTATGATAATGTAGCTTTTGGAATGAGAAGACAGAATGTTTCCGAAGATGAAATTAAAATTAAAATTCCATTACTTCTTGCAGATGTAGGGCTGAAAAATATTGAAGATAAAATGCCGTCCGAACTTTCCGGAGGAATGCAGAAACGCGTTGGACTCGCGCGCTCCATCGGCATGCATCCGGACGTTATGATGTATGATGAACCGACGACTGGAGTTGATCCGATCACTGCCGGAGCTGTCGACAGACTTATAGAAAAAATGAATAAGCAATATGGGATTACATCTGTTGTAATTACGCATGACATTGAGAGTGCATGCCGGATTGCATCGCGTATAATTATGCTCAAAGACGGAAAAGTGTATTTCAGCGGGACAGTTGAATGTTTCAGAAGTTCTACTGATTCATATATACGGCAGTTTGTTGAAGGAAGGGCAGTGTGACACTGTAAATATAAATTGAAAATTAAACAGAAGCAGCTATTCTGTACTGTACTTAAATAAATGGGGAATTGAATGATTAGTGAAAATCTTGACATGACACACAGGGAACTTCTGCAGGATAAATTGTATAATATGAAATTACGTCTTTCAGAATTCAGTTTTGCAAACCTTTATCTTTTCAGGAAGAACCATGAATATAAAGTTATACGTGATGGCGACTGCCTCTTTATTACCGGGAAAACTCATGATAAAATGGAATTCGTTCTTCCTCTCTGCGAGCAGACTGAACCTGATATTGATAAAATGCGTATAATGATCAGTGAGTATAAAATGCTTTTCCCGATTGGAGATTGCTGGAAAAAATATTTTCCTGAAAATGAATTTGAAATATTTCACAATGAGGATGATTCCGATTACATTTATACTGTTGAACAGATGGCGACATATTCTGGAAGGCATTTAAGCAGCAAAAGAAATCTTTTAAAACAGTTTCATGAAAATTATACTCATGAAAGAAAAGAAATTACTCTTTCGGAAATTGAAGATATTAAATTAATTCTTGAAAAATGGCAGAATGAGATGAATCTGTCTTCGGATGAAACAGATTTTTATTCTGCTGTCGAGGCGCTTGAGCACATGAAAGAACTTCGGCTTTACGGTTTTATTTATTATATCGATAATGAACCGGTCGGCTATGTTCTCGGTGAGGAGATTTACGAGGATACATATGCTCTTCATTTTGCGAAAGGGCTGACAAAGTATAAAGGAATATATCAATTTATGTACAATGATTTAGCAAAAAGTTTTAATGCTAAAATTAAATATATAAACTTTGAACAGGATCTGGGACTGCAGTCTCTCCGCCAGGCGAAATCATCGTACAAACCCGATCATATGGGAATGAAATACAGAGTGAGGTTTAGGATATAATGTTTATTTTTTCTGTACCGGTAACATTGAAAATAATTACAGCGCTTGTTTCAATACTGCTTGTTAATAAATTCACCAAAAATCTTCAATTGTCGGTGATTACTGCAATTGTTATTCTGGTGCTGTGGATACAGCTGCCGTTTATTCAGGTTTATAAAATTATTTTCAATAAACTTACATCTGTAAATACCATAATGCTGCTTATAGTAATTTATGAAATTACTATATTAAGTAATCTCATGTCTGAAACAGGAATGATGAAAAAATTAGTAAATGCAGTTAATTCCATTGTTTCGCCGGTTTACGGTATGGCTGTACTTCCTGCAATAATAGGACTACTCCCTATTCCCGGAGGTGCGATATTTTCAGCACCGCTCGTTGATGACTGTGATGAAAACAATGAAATAGATGCAATATTAAAAACTAAAATTAATTACTGGTTCCGTCATGTCTGGGAGTTCTGGTGGCCGCTTTATCCAGGTGTTCTTCTTGCAGTTGATCTTACGGGATTAGGCACATTCACATATTCAGCAGTTCTTTCTCCGCTTACTTTATTCACAATAGCAGGCGGATATTTTTTTCTGCTGAGAAAAGTAAAAATAACACATGGAAAAAAATCCAGCGCATTGAACATGTTTGAACTTTGGAGAAATATATTTTATCAATTATATCCAATAATAATAATAATTTTGCTATTCGCGTTTTTTAACATAATTTTCCCTGAATTAGCGGAGATTAGTAATTATCTGCCGATGCTTATTGCAGTATTTATTTCCCTGGCGGCAATAATCATTCTTGCGAAACCGGACGCAGCCATGCTTAAGAGAAATTTATTCAGCAGAAAAATTTTCAATCTTATTTATCTAGTTGCTGTAATTTTACTTTATGGAGCTGTAATTGAATGTACACTGCCAAACGGGAGTTTACTCATGGATCAGGTACGGCTGGAAATTTCTTCGGCAGGAATAGCGCCCCTGTTTATAATCGCGTTGCTGCCTTTTATCAGCGGATTGTCTACTGGTATTTCAGTTGCGCTTGTCGGAGCGAGTTTTCCGATAGTAATCGGAGTGATACCGCAGAATATTTCTGAAATGCAATTTGCGGCATATATTGTGCTTGCAGCTGGATGCGGATACATCGGAATGATATTATCACCGGTTCATATTTGTCTTATTGTTACGAATAATTATTTCAAATCAAATTTGACTCAGTCGATAATAAGATTATTGAAACCGGTATTGTTTATTGTGGCAGGAATTGCAATATTATTCTGTTTGTATTATTTTATTTAGATGGATGCAGGGATGAGTGATTATAAAGCTTATTAAGTTTGTAAAGTTTGTAAAGTTCATAAAGTTCATAAAGTTTGTAAAGTTTGTAAAGTTTGTAAAGTTTGTAAAGTTTGTAAAGTTGAAAGTTGAAAGTGAGTAGTGAAAAGTCAAAAGTCAAAAGTTAATAGTTGATGGCGATTACGTTACTAACCATTAACCATTAACTAATAACTATTAGCTATTGCTGAACAGATGAAATATATTATTTGAGTAGAGAATATTAGTCAGTAAGGAGAGAAGATGAAATCACATATACTATTAATTGATTGTGAAGACCGTAAAGGGTTGGTTAGTAAAA
>JBFZEW010000088.1:0-12068 GCA_041306665.1 Spirochaetota bacterium
GTTCAGCGTTTTGAACAATTTGAGCTTGAATCTGTTTCATAAATTCAGGCGCATTTTCTCCCATAAGAATATTTGCTGCAAGTTTCGGAAAAACTGCTTTATAAAAAACATATCCTCCAAGAATAAGCACTGTGATTACTGATAAAACAATTATCAAAGTATTTTTTTTCCTGTTTTCCATATTTTCCTCCAATGTTCCGGCAGTTTATTCTTTTTTTGCTTTAAAGTCAATTGATATTATTTTATAATGACTTCATGAAAATGCGAAAGATATTACCGGTTTTTATTGCACTCGCGTGCACAGCAGGATTGATTTTAGCGGGAATTTTCTGGCTCATTTCAATTTTACTTGGTCTTCTATTGTTATTAGTATTGATGTTTTTATTTTACGATAGGAATAAGAATTTGGATGAAACACTAATTCCAAATGTCTTCGGTACAACTGAACTTAAATTAAAAACTCTTTTAGCTTTCGGGCGAAAGAAAACATTTGAAATGAAAAAAATTAATACCAGAATAAAAGATAACGCGGCGAAAAAAAGAGTGGAAAGTATAATTATAATATGTAACGATATCTTCATTGAATTGCAGAATAATCCCTCTGCTATAAAAAAACTGAGGCGTTTTTTCAATTATTATCTCGATTCTGTTGTTAAAATTATCTCAAAATATGAAAGCATATCTAACTTTAAATACGACATAGAAAACAGGGATATGATCTTAAAAAAAACAATGGATTCGCTTAATCAAATCTGCAATTCTTTTGAGTCACTGTTGAAGTCGCTTAAAGAAGCAGACGCTGATGATCTTGATCTTGAAATCCAGGTAATGGCTAATTCGCTTAATGCGGAATTTTTAAATAAATTAGAAAAATCAAAATAAATTCACTGGAGAATATATGTCATTTCTCATTACCTTAATAATATCATTCACAGCTTTTTCTTTGTTCTATTTCGCGATAAAAGCCGGTTTTATAATTTCTCTATCTGCATTTTTTATATTCCTTATTTTAACAATTATCATATTAAAAAAATTAAAAAATAAAGATTCCCTTGAAATTAAAATGGCGGATTCCGCTTCCGCGATGACTATTCGTAAAACAATTTTTGAAGGCAAAAAAAAAGTTTCAAAAATACGTTCAGGCGGAAATGTCATCCGTAAACCTGAAGCAAGAACAATGATTCTGGAAATTTGTTCGCTCGCGGATGAAATTTTTAAAAATTTTGAAAAAGACCCTGCCGACATCAAAGCGGCCAAGAAATTTCTTAATTATTACCTTGATGCGACTGTAAACATTGTCGAAAAATATAAAGAGCTTTCAAGACAGAATCTAACTTCAAATGAATCAAAAGAAGCTCTTGATAAATCTGATGCTGTTCTTGAAACAATACGAAACGCATTTAAAAAAGAACTGGAAAAACTATTAACTAATGATATCATGGATCTCGACGCGGAAATATCGTTGCTTGAACAAACTTTTAAAATGGAAAATTTAGGGAAATAACATTCCGGAGGATAAAATGGGAGAATCTTTACAGGCAGTTCAAAAACAGGAAGTTGTTGATATTACAAAATTTTCACCTGAAGATCAGGCGAAAGCCAAGGAAATTGCGGCATCAGTGAACGTGATGGATTCACAATCAATTATTCAATATGGAGTTTCCGCGCAGCGGGATATCGCCAGTTTTTCCGATACAATTCTTGAACAGGTTCGCGCAAAAGATGCTGGAGAAATCGGCGAAGTTCTTTCCAATCTTGTCATAAAAGTTAAAGAAATCAACGTTGATGGTCTCAGTGACGGAAATGCCGCTTCGCGCATTCCGCTGATTGGAGGAATGTTCAACGCTTTTCAAAAGTTTATTACAAGATACAATAAATTGAGCGTTGAAATTGAACGTATTGTCGATGAACTTGATAAAGCTCAAATGAATTTGTTAAAAGATATTACTTTACTTGATAATCTATATAAAAAAAATGTCGAGTATTTAAAAAACCTTGATCTATTCATCGCTGCTGGTGACTTAAAAATCAAGGAAATGAAAGAAAAGATTCTTCCTGAAATGAAAATCGCCGCTGATGCTTCGAATGATCCGGCTGAAGCCCAAAAACTGAATGATTTTATTCAGTTCATAAGCAGATTCGAGAAAAAAATTCATGATCTTAAACTCAGCAGAATGCTGTCAATCCAGACCTCACCGCAAATAAGATTAATTCAGAATAATGACCAGCTTCTTGTTGAAAAAATACAAAGTTCCATACTCAATACAATTCCTCTCTGGAAAAACCAGATTGTAATTGCAATAAGTATTTTCCGTCAGAAAAAAGCGCTCAATCTTCAGAAAGAAGTATCAGCGACAACAAATGATCTTTTAAAGAAAAACTCTGAAATGCTGAAAATGAATTCTCTCGAAGTCGCAAAAGAAAGCGAAAAAGGAATCATCGAAATTGATACCCTGAAAAAGATAAATCTAGATCTTGTCACAACAATAGAAGAAACACTAAAAATCCAGGAAGACGGCCGTTTGAAACGTAAAGAGGCCGAAAAAGAGCTTATTGTTATGGAAGATGAACTTAAAACAAAACTTAAAGAAATTCGTTAGCAGGTACGTAGCAGGTACGTAGCAGGTACGTAGCAGGTACGATTTTTTTTACCTATTAAATCTTGTCAATAATAAATGGAAAACGAAAAAAATTACGTTTTCCATTTATATCAGAAAATACCCGGAAATACTGATAAGAGTACCGATTACTACCGACATTACTAAAATAATCGGCACTGCTTTTTTATCTTTCTCTGACACAATAATTACAATGGGAATTGCCATTATTAACGCGGTGAAACCACCTTCGAGATACCAAGGAAATAATGGATAATCAATATTGATAATAATTATTCCGGCGAAAAAGTATTGAAGAAACGCGGACATTATTGCTCTCTTATCCATTTTCTGAAGAATCATCGGAAGCACATCAATCATTCCGGCCGCAAAACCAATTAGTATTGACATTACAAGTTGTTTCATAAACTTCTCTCTTAATTTTAGTACTATTATGCATACCTATATAACATAAAATCAATATTTTTTAATTTTTTTGCAAATTATATTTGTAAAAATAATATACAAGATATAGAACTTATAAAATTATATTTGGAGAAAAAAATGAAAAAATTCATGTTAATCTGTTTTTTACTTTCAGTTTTTATACCTGCCACCATTTTATTTTCACAGGATAATAAAATCGGGACAAACGACTTCAAACTGGGAATGAACAAACAGGCGGTAACGTCTGCCGTAAAAATGAAATACGACACTAAAAGCCTCAAATCAAACAGTGACGGAACACAGGAATTGTTTCTTGAAAGAATCAGAGCAAAAATGTGGTACGATCACAATGACGCGCTGTATAAAATCAGTGTTGAAATAGCTTCCGACGCGGACGGCGCAAAAATCAAAAAGAAACTTCTTACTGAAGAGTATGGAGAACCGGTGGTTATCGCGGAAGATTTCAACGATGTCACTAAACTGTTTCTTTATTCAAAATGGATTCTCGCAGGCGGAAAATATGATATTCGTCTTTACGAAAGCACATACTGCCGCGCGAAATCTCCAAATCCATGCGTGATTGTTACGACCTATCTTGACACTGTCCTTGAAAAAGAATACAATTCTGAACTTGAAAAACGCAAACGCGATGAAAAACTGCAGAAAGAAAAAGAAAAATACAGCTTCTAAAAAAACAAAGGCGGCTGAAAGCCGCCTTTGCCAAGTCAAAGTGTTATCTTCCGAAAATATTTTTCAAAGAATACTTTATCTGAATTGAAATCAGGAACAAAGCGGGAACAAGAATCAGAGTAATTGCAGTGCCAAAGATAAGACCCCATCCAAGCGCAAGAGCAAGCGGAGCATTCGTAAAATCCTGTCCTCCGATTCCGTAAGCAAGCGGCAATACTCCTGCGGCCGTAGTAAGCGAAGTTAGAATTACGGCTCTGAAACGGCTTCCTGTTCCTTCAGCCACTTCTTTAATTCTTTTTTCCAGTGAAAGTTTCGCGTAATTTGTTTGAATCAGCCTGTCTACCAATACCAGTGAATCATTAACAACTACACCGGTTAGGCCGACAATCCCTATCGTACCAAGAAAAGTCAATGGAGTATTATGCAGCATAAAGACCAGCAATACTCCGCCAATACCGAATGGAATTACTATCATGACCAGCAGCGGCAGTTTCATTGATTTAAACTGCAGCGCCAGAAGAAGATAAATCCCAAGCATTGCAATTAAAAGCGTGCGAAGAAGAGACCCTGTTGAAGACTGCTGATTCTGTTCTTCACCTTGAATAAGCAAATACACATCATTTAGCTTCATTGAATCAAATTTTTTTCTCAACAGATCATTCACTTCTGAAGGTTTAATGACTCCTTTCGTAATGTTAGATTCAATAGAAACCGCCCTTTCTCCTTCATAATGTTTATAACCGTCTAATCCGGTTTTTGGAACAAATGCAGCGATTTCCTTTAACTGAATTATTTTTCCGAATTTATTCGTTAAATAAAGATTTTTCAGAAAATCAAAATTTTTTTCTTTCGGAGCCGCTGCAGTAAGACGGTAATTTATTTCTTCATCACCATATTGAATTCTGGTAATCACTTCACCGTCATAATTAATACGCATTTCCCTTAAAACATCCTGCACGTCCATTCCATAACGCGCCAGTTTATCAAAATTCAAATCGACAATAACTTGTCCTTTTCCTTCAGCGTCATCGCGCTCGGATTCAATAACTCCGTTAATTGAATTTAAATATTCGAACATTTCATTACTAACTTGTTTTCTAACATCATTGTTATTTCCGATAATTTTAAACGATACAGCCTTGCCGGGAGAAGGACCGGCTCCCATAATATCAAACGTAACCGTGCCTATATCTTTCATTGAATTTATTTTAATCCGCAAATCATCGGCAATATTTATCGCGGTTCTTTCCCGGTCTGAAAACGGCGTCAGATTCATGCTGATATTCGCGTAATTTTGTTTCGTCAATGATTTGCTTTTTTTGCCGACAGTCGTGACAAATGATTCAACCTCGCCCTTTGGAAGTTCCAGAATCAGTTTTTCAATTTTTTCAATCTGCTGTTCAGTAACTTTAATTCCGCAGCCCTGCGGCGCTTCAAGATTTACCGTCATTGATTCGGCGCCTTCATCGGGAAAAGAAATAACTTTTAAAAACCAGCCGCTTGCGAAAAAAACCGCGAAAAGGATTATAAACGCTGCTGCTGCCACTCTTTTTCTTCGCTTGAGAGCCTTTTCAAGAAAACTTACATATAACCTTTCAAGAGCTTTAATATATTTTTTTTCCTTAAGTCTGGAACCCTTATCAATGCTTTTACTTACATGCGAAGGTAGAGCAACGATTGACTCAACCAAAGAAATACATAATGAAACAATTACGACAAGGGGCATGACAAAAATAAATTTTCCGAAACTCCCCGGTATCAGCAGAATGGGGAAAAACGCGACAACAGTTGTTAAAAGAGAAAACACTATCGGCTTAAAAACTTTATTCACGCCTTCAACTGCGGCATCTATTCCTTTTAATCCCTTTTCATATTCAGAATAAATGCTTTCAGAAATTATAATCGCATCATCAACTATGATACCGATTACCAGAAGTAACGCTGAAAGAGATATTACATTCAGGCTGTATCCATACATCTTTAAAATAGTAATTGTGCCGAAAATGGAAACCGGAATTCCCATCGCGACCCAGATTGAAATTCTAAAATTTAAAAATATTGTTAAAATAAGAATGACAAGCACAAAACCCATTATGCCGTTTGACATTACGACTTTATAACTTGCATCTATGTAACGCGAAAAATCGTTTGAAAGGTTTATGCTGAAACCTTCCGGCATTGTCTTTTCTGTTTGTTTTATAACGCCTTTTATAAGATTTACCGTATCGACAAGATCCGCGCTTTCATTTTTATAAATATTCAGCGCAATGACTTTTTTCCCGTTTATTTTTGAAATAATTTTTTCTTCTTCATATCCTTCTTTGATTATACCGAAATCTTTCACCCGTATTAGCGGTCCGTCCAGTGATGATCTGACAATTACATCTCCAATATCACCAGGCTTTTTAAACTGGGAAAGCGTCACTATATCCTGTGTGCATGAAAAACTTTCCATTGCTCCGGCAGTCCCGCGTAGATTACGTTTTTGCACAGCGAAAATAATTTCATTCAAATCGAGCTGAAATGTTTTTATTTTTTCAGGATTCAATTCTATTTTGACTTCTTTCGCGAGGTATCCTGTTTTAATTATTCTTGAAACGCCGTTGATTTTTTTCAGCTTTTTTTCAAAAAATTCCGCCTGATAACGGAGCTCTTCGTATGTTTTCCCTTCCGCGGAAATACCGGCGATAATAACCGGCCGATCTCCTGCGTTACTTTGAGTAATTACCGGTTCGCCCTGAATATCATTCGGTAAATCATCAATGCGCGAAACTGCATCACGAATATCCTGAATCGCGGCATCAATCTGAGCCTGTTCAAGGCTGTCATTCAGAATAACTGTAACCGCTGAAATGTTTTCAATTGAAAGGGAAGACACTTCTTTTATTCCTTCGACGTCTTTCAGCGAGCTTTCAATTTTATTAGTTACATTTATTTCCACATCTTCGGGAGACGCTTTCGGATAAGTTGTAGTAATGGATATTACGGAAAAAGCTACATCAGGAAGAAGATCCTTTTTAATACCCAATATGCTGTTTAAACCGATCAGGAGAATCATAACAGTGAAAATATTGGCAAACATGTGATTTGATGCAAAAAAACGAAAAATCGATTTCATATAAAACTCCATTGTAAAATTATTTTTCATGCGAGAAAACAAATCAAAATAATATTATAGTGTATTCATTAAAGATTTTCAAATTATTTTCAGTTTAACAATAGTAATGCTTCGCTTACACTACAGCATTTAACCTGCGATTTCTTAAAATCTTTCATATTTCGAGTAATTATATAATCAATTTTTTCATCAATGGCAAGAGCTTCCAGAACCGCGTTTTCATAACCTGTCACGGAGGAATATAGCGCTTCCCTTAGAGTTTTTTCTCGCAAAGGAGCGATAGAAAATATATCCAGCAGTTTTTTTATAATGAAATCCGTTTTTTCTTTTGTATGTTTTTTTCTTTCAAAATAACATGACAGCATTATAAGGTCAAGCGGACATAATAATCCTTTGACATTCTTCTTAAGGCACATGTCAAATAGGACAGCGGCTGATTCATGATCATTTGCCTTGTTTAAAAAATCAAAAATTATATTTATATCAATGAGAATTTTTTTCATGAAGAAACATACTCATTTCATTTGTATCTGGGACAGGGTCATTCATAAAAAAACCGTATAGTTCCCCGGCTACGGAGGACAAATTTAACGCGTCATTTTCTTTTTTCAAAGCAGTCAGATATTTTTCAATGATTGAAGAAATCGACTGGTTGGTTTTTTTCGAGTACAAGTGGGCAAAATCTATCAGAGACTCATCAATATTTAAAGTTAATTTTTTATTCATAATCCTTCAGTAAAAAACAATTATGAAGATAATACGCATGAAAATGAAAGAAGTCAAGAAAGTTACGTAACTTTTTTAAAATTGTTACGTAATAAAATTAACTTTCCGCAAATGGAAGTATCACATAAAAACATGTCCCAACCGCTTCATTTGATGAAAATTCAATTTTACCTTTAAGATAATTTTCGGTAAGAATTTTCATGCTGTAAGTGCCCAAACCTCTGTTATTTCCCTTCGTAGAAAAACTTCTCTGAAATATCTGACGCTGAACACTTTCAGGAATGACTGAACTGTTTTTCACGGCAAACTCAATGGAATCTTCGGATTTACGGCTGGTTATTTCAACGGCTTCACCCTCATTTGACGCTTCGAGCGCGTTTTTCAGCATATTTATTATAACTCTTTTTAAAATCACATCATCAGTAACAAAAGGGACATTCACCATGTTTTTGTCTTTTACTATAGTTTTTAATTCAGCGATACCAATATGTTTTACATGATTAACGCAGTAATCAACTATACCGACAGTGGTAATATAATTATTGTTAATTTGAAGATCCCCGCGTTCAGCGGCAAGAAGATCCCGCTGCGCGTTTACGTCATCAAGCAGAGAAACGGATAACACAGCGAGATCATCCACAAGAATTTTCACTTCTTCTGAATGCGCGAGCCGCTTAAGAATTTCAATGTAGCCGTTCAAGCCGTTCATTGTGTTTAGGATATCATGAAAGAAAATTCTCTCAAGAGCCTCGCGTCTTTTAGTCCCGCTGATATCAGCTAACGAAACAATCGTAAATTTTTCATCGTCTACATCAATCGGTGACGCGGTGATTAAAAAATCATGGCTGTAAATTCCTTTTTCATTTCGTGAAGTAATTCTGCATTCTTTTTCAACCCGTTTGCGAGTTTCCATCGATTCAACGATAGCCTGAACAGCGCCGCAATACTGGCACGCTTCCGTAGAGCCGCAAAGCCTTTCCTTTTCGCAAATATTTACGCAATTTAAAACATCACCCGGAAGCCGGCCTAAAATAGCGAAAACCTGTTTCGCGCCCGTAACTTCAAGCAGTGATTTATTCGCGTGCACTATTTCACGGTTGCAGTTTACGACAGCCGCGAACTGCGGAATAGCATTTATAATACCTTCATAAAATGGAATTGATTTGATTTTATCATGCTGTTTTTCCAGAACTTCGATACTGCTTTGAAAAACTGGAATTCTTGATTGTTCAAATTTTTCAATCTTCATTTAAATTCCTAAAAGTTCATTTAAATGCTGACGGATTTCCGCCGAAAACGGCATTTTATCATAAGCTTCCTTGATGAACTTTTTCGCCATTGATTTCTCGCCGCGCTTCAAATAAATATATCCCATTGTGTCAAGATAGGCGGCGCAATCAGGTTTTCCATTATAAGCCTTTTTCGCTAGAGTCAAAGCTTTGTTTAAATCATTTCCCGTCTGAGCGAGAATATAAGCCAGTGAATTGCATGCGGTAAAATTATCCGGTTCCATGCTGATTACTTTTTTATATGCCCCGGCGGCATCTGAATATCGGCGGCTTTTCTCATAACAGTAACCTGACATGTTAAGCGCTTCGGAATCATCAGGTGAAACCTGCAGACAGTCATTCAGCACTTTGAGCGCTTCTTCATACTCACCTGCCAGAATTCCTGAATAGGCAAAAAGCTTACGCGCTTTTTGCACGTCTACGCTTCCCGATTTCAAGTTCAGCACCTTTTTGAAATATGAACACGCGGTTTTATGCAGCCCGCTTAAAGCGTAAACAACCCCAAGATTAAAAAGAACTTCCGGATTATCCATGTCGAGCACTTCTGCGGCTTTCAGTTCATCAATCGCGACGTCATAATCCTTCAGGTTCAGTTTAATACCCGCGCTTTTCAAATGAAGACGGATTTTTGCGTTTAAATCTTCAGCAGACATTTTTATATTCCCTTAACATTTCAAATCTTTTATAATCAGTTGTATCCAGCATGAGAGGTGTTATTGAAACAAATCCGTTTTCCGTTTCCGTAATGTCCGATCCGTCAATTACTGCGGATTCAAGAGTTCCATCAAGACGTACATTGTAATTTCCTGGAGTTTTTTCATTCACCGCGTAGTGATCCATATAAAATCTTTTCCCTAAAAATGTATGCTTAATTCCTTTAATTTCACATTCTTCAAAAGCAGGATAATTAATATTCAAAAATAAATGCTCTTTTACCAGATAATTCCTTTCTTCATAAATGTAATCCGCCATGAAGCGTCCGGCACTTTTCAAAAAGGACATATCTTTAACGGAATTTAATGATATCGCGATTCCTGTTTTTCAGCATATGTACCCGGTTCTTGCAGCAGCAACAGTTCCTGAATAATAAATGTCTCCTCCCATGTTCGGACCGTGATTAATCCCCGAAACAACAACATCCACCTCAGGGATAAATTTCCCGTG
Source organism: Spirochaetota bacterium (assembly GCA_041306665.1). Taxonomy (GTDB): domain Bacteria; phylum Spirochaetota; class UBA4802; order UBA4802; family JAFGJZ01; genus JAFGJZ01. The sequence continues at coordinate 10,032 of JBFZEW010000088.1, forward strand.
AATTCCGATATTCACGCAATCCGCCGGATATCCGGCAACTGAATATTTATTGTCCGCTAATTTTTTAACATCAAAATCATTTCTTATCGTGATAGCGTTAGAGCAGGCGCTCTTTTCAACTTCCGGCGCGAACATGTAAACATCGAATTTTTCTGAAAGATAATTGAAAAGAATATTTATTCCTTCCGCATTGATGCCATCATCATTCGATAAAAGAATTTTCATTCATACCTCTTTTAAACATAGTATATCTTTACGCTGCGCGCAGCATTGTCAAGATTATTATCAAAGTACAGAACCGAACAATTTGAAATAATTATGCGGCAATGGCATTGATAGATGCACCTCGGCTTTTTTATTGACTTATTGATAATTTACAGTAAAATAGATTTATGGGAAACATCTTTTTATCAGACATTCTGTTTCATAACTTTTTTACGGTATGCGCTCTCATACCAGCCTTAACGTGCATAATCACCGGTTTGCTTTTTGCTTCAATTCCCCAAAAAAGCATTGAAACAAAAATATTATTATTGTCCTATTTATCCACCGGGTTGTTTTTTATCGGATGGTTCATCGCAGCCTTTGTTTATCACCCTGCTGCCGCCTATCACAGATGGATAACCGTTTTCGCAAGTTTATTCAGCGGAATATGTTATTATTTATTTTTTTTGTTTTTCCCCGAAAACAGATTCAATAAACTTAATAAAAATATTTTTTATTTAATTCTTACAGTAATCACATTGTTATTTTTGCTTTTCATCATAAATACGATAATTAACCCCGAAGTTTATTATAATCTTGAAAGTCATAATTTCGACTTTACTAATTCATTTTTCGACAGGCTCATCGCGCTGACTGTTCTGACTATGATTGTACTTGTTTTGATAAACGGCACAATAGCTTCGCTTAAGTCAAAAAGCGGCGGTAAACATACCGCTTTTTTAATCGCTTTGACTTTATTTATTTCAATTTTAATTCCCGCGATAACTAATCTTCTGAGCAAGATGAACCTTTTTGACCGGGGATTATACCAGACAACTCAGGATTTTTCTACTTTAACTGGACAGTTTTTAGTTACGATTCTGTATATAAATAAATCGAAAGACCGAAGTTCGCTTATTACAAAAATTATTCTTATTACATTCGTTACTTTTCTTCTGTTTTTCCAAATTACAGCTTTTTTCAGTCTCTCAGACAGAGAAAACTCTTTCGATTATCTTAAACTTAACACTCTGCAAAACGCGATTTTATCATCAGAAAAAACTCCCGACATGGAATATTTCATTGAATACTCTTTAGAAAAAAATCAAATGACAGTCGCGCATTTTTCACAAGGCGACATTGGCTCTATTATCATGCTTAAATCGCTGATAAATATAGATATTTATTCAAATTTTAAAAATTCAAAACCAATTAAGACTGAAAATTCTAATGAAACAGTTTTTAAAACAATACGGAAAGGTAGTTCAGATATTCACTTTGTGTCCTACGCGATAGTCAATGATGAAAGGAAAACTATTACCGAAGCGGGCTATAATTATATTAGTTACCGTAAGTATCTGCACAGTTCTGCTAAAAATTATGTTTATATACTTTTTTTTATAACAATAATTATTCTTTTCGGATTTAAATATTTTTTTTTCAACGCAATCATAAAACCTCTTCAGAATTTTAACGCTGGAATTTCCTTGTATAACCTGGGCAAAACTGAAATTAAAATACCTGTTTCCGTCAATGATGAAATCGGAGAAATTACGGAAACATTCAACAGTCTTATCATGAGAATCAATCATGCGAACCGTGAACTTGAAAATTATTCCAAAACGCTTGAGCAAAAAGTCGAAGAGCGGACAAAAGAACTCATTCAGTCAGAAAAGATGGCGGCTCTCGGTAAAATGGTCGCGGGACTGGCTCATGAAATTAATACTCCGCTCGGTCTCGGAATAACGGCTTCAAGTTATATTTCATCAATTATCGAAAAAACGAGAGATCTTTACATTCAGGGGAAAATGAAAAAAGACGACTTTAGTAAAT
>JBFZEW010000089.1:0-4536 GCA_041306665.1 Spirochaetota bacterium
GACTTTAAAAAATTCAAAGAACCGCTCGCATGTAATCATGATGAGCGGCATTGACAATTCCGAGACTGTTCGCGCCGCCTATGACGCGGGCGCCGATGATTACATTCGCAAGCCGTTTCTGAACTTTGAAATTCTTTCAAAAATCGAAATGGTGTCGAAAAATCTGGAGTACAGCCGCAACATACAGAAACTGCTCAGCCATCAGAAAAAGATGACTGACTCGATTTTAAAATTGACCAGTATCATCAACCAGAACACGAAAATCACGGAAAAAGGAAATCTTTTTTCGACAATTTTCCAGGTAACTGGATTCATTCACTGTGACTACACATGTGTTATTATCAGCGGCAGAGAAAACGAAAAGGTCGAACAGAAACTTCTGAATAATGATTTTAAATATGTTGAAATCGAAAAACTGAAAAAAGTCATGCGGGTTTTTAATGAAAAGCTCGTTATTTTTCAAAATGTGAAATTGAAAAATAAAAACAGTCAAATAATACATTGTTATGTACGGAAAATATTTTTTAATGAAGAACTTTCGGGATATCTGGTAATTCAGAATCAGCAGGAATTTTCGGTTCATGTGTTTGATTTAATAACGCTTTACATGGATTTTGTTAACCTGAAAGGAACTGACATTGTAACTGATATTCTTTTAAAAGACGAACTCCGGAAAGAACGGGATGAAATCGAAAAAGTGCGGACTCTGCAGGTCGCATTGCTTCCGGATTTTCATGAAGTTGATAAATTCGACGTGGCTTCGACATTTATTCCAATGGAACAGCTTTCAGGGGATTTCTTCGATGGATTCTACATTAGCGATTGCGTCTATCAGATAGTAGTGTGCGATGTATCGGGACATGGAATAGCGTCATCTTACGTCGGAAGTTCCATTCGCGGAATTGTACGCTCATCGGATTATAAAAATTCTAACGCGGCGGAAATTGTTACTTATTTGAACGCGCAGATGTTTCAGAGTTTCGAAGGAGTATATTATTTTTCGACACTAGTACTCTGTCAGCTGAATGTTAAAACCGGAAAAGTCGTAATTGTTTCAGCGGGACATCCGCCATGTTTTTACTATGATGCATCGAAGGATGAATACAAAGAAATTAACAGCACGGGACCGCTTGTCGGCCTGATCGAGAACGCTCAATACGAACAGGTCGAAATAGAAATGTGCAATGAAGATGTGCTTTTAATTTACACTGACGGCATCAGTGAAGCGATGCATCCGGAAACCGGCGCGTTATACGGTGAGGAAAATATTCTTAAGAGTCTAACGCAGGAATGCAGGTCCAATTCCATGGAAATCGTGCATTCCGTTATCGGAAATGCATACGAATATACCGGTTATGCTTCATTTGAAGATGATGTTACGCTGCTGTGCATGAAAAGAAATTCATGATTTTTTAAAGGCAGACAGCCGGAAATTTGAAATCATGTCTTCAATGTAATCTCTTAACTCGAGAACGACTCCATATCCTGTAAGTCCCGCGAAGTTTTTTGTTATATTTTCTTTTTGTTCCGCGCTGATAAACGATTTGTTAAAAGTGATCGGATTGGCAAGCGAACTTTCACGCGATTCAATTACTTCATTGCACAGATCCAAAATATCGTGCAGAATGAACGCGCACTCTTTCAAATGGTTATTCTGGCTCTTTTCAATTTCAAGTTCGCTTACGCCGGGACGTTTTAAAATGAGAATGAAATCTTCGATTTTTTTTGAATAGCTTTCAATCCCTTCATCGGCAAAAAGAATAAGATTGTTTTCAATCTGATGAAGAGTGTTTTTGGAGTGCATGTCTTTCGTAACGATCCACATCGCAGGAAAGTAAATTTGCAGAACTTTGTTCAGGGCTCCGTAAATTTTTGTCATTTCCAGGCTGGCTCTATCATGAAAATGAATGTCAGGATATATCTGCAGCTTGCCGATGTGTTCTTCAATGATTTTGTCGACTTTCTCGGAAAAAGTTTCTTCTTTTTTACTGTTGGATTCGTACTTTTCCTTTATTTTTTCGAAATTCGCGATTTCAGCCAGGACAAAAGCTTCAAGATTCATTTTATTTTCAATTGCCATCTGCACTCGTTCATCAAAAGCTTTTTTATTGAAAAAAACCGGACTTTTGTCGTTTGAATATTCAATATATTTACCGCGAAGTTTTTCCAGCAGCTTCATTATTTCAGTTTTTGAAAGAGGCATATACATCTCCAATTAATCGTTACACAAATAAAACTGGCGGAATTTTTATTGCAACAATTATTTATAGGAAACATGAAATTTAATTCAACCGGAAAAGACTCTCATTTCTGAGAGTCTTTTTGAAAACTAAAAATGTCTTCGATTTTACATTTGAATCTTTCTGAAATCTTAAATGCCAGCGAAAGCGAGGGGTCGTATTTTCCTTTTTCGATAGAATTTATTGTCTGGCGCGTGACACCCAATTCGGCCGCAAGATCTTCCTGAGTAAGGTTATTCATTGCCCGCAGAACTTTAATTTTATTTTCCATAATGTCTCCTAATATCTTTGACTGACAAAAAGAAAGCAGATACCTTTGACAGCGACAAAAAGCGCGAGCGCAAACATTATGGTATATGAGACGGTTTTAAAAGCCGGAAATCCGGTATTCGCAAGTATGGTTGACAAAATACCTGCCGCAAGCAGAAGCATGCTGTATGCGGCTGTTGTCGCGTACGCGCTTTTTTGATGAATAATGATTGAACGTTCATCGTTTGTAATTCCTTTGTTAAGCAATGCTTCTTTCTTTTCATAAAATGCGATTATGAGGATAACAATACTGCCGGTTATTATGCCTGTTGAGAGACCGATTATTCTGCCGATAGTGCCAGGGTTGAAATCGATCCAAAGAAGTGTTGAAATCCATAAATTTAGAATGACCATCAGGGGAAAGCTGATTAAAATCGTTTTTTTCATAAAATCTCCTTGTAATAATTTAATAAAACAAATGTAATATATACATTACTAAAAGTCAAGTAAACTGTACAAAAAAGCTATAAAACTTGACATTTTTTAAAATATCTGCAATATTCATAATGTAACTTCTTGAACCTAATGTTTTGATGTTCCCGTATCGCACAAGTGCATATAATATCAGAATTTATATTTTTTTAAAAAGTAAATACTGCTATTTTAAAGTGCACATAAGATATAAAAATCATACTGATGAATAAAAATATTGTTGTTAAAACCCCGTGAATAATGTTATTGGTAAAAAAAAGAGGTAAATATGGGACTGTCATATAAAGATTCCGGAGTCAGTATTGAAACCGGCAACAGCTTTGTGAAAAATATAGGTAAATTCGTTAAAGAAACTTTTACTGAAAGAGTAATTACAGATATCGGCGGTTTCGGCGCGCTGTATAACGCGTCATTTCCTGAAATGAAAGAACCAGTGCTGGTTTCAGGAACTGATGGAGTTGGCACAAAGCTGAAAATCGCGCAAATGATGAATAAGCATGATACAATAGGAATAGACGCTGTTGCTATGTGCGTGAATGATATACTGGTATCGGGAGCGCAGCCGTTATTTTTTCTGGATTACCTTTCTTGCGGAAAATTAAAAGAAGAAGTGCATGTTTCAATTGTAAAAGGAATAGCGGACGGCTGCAAACAGGCAGGCTGTTCTCTTGTCGGCGGCGAAACGGCGGAACATCCCGGAGTAATGCATGAAGACGATTATGATATTGCGGGATTCGCAGTCGGAATTGTCGACAGGCCGAAAATTATCAACGGCAGCAGAATTCAAAAAGGTGATGTCGTTATCAGTGTTGAATCATCGGGAGTGCATTCGAACGGCTTTTCACTTGTCCGGAAATTATTTTTTGAGAAATTAAAATTATCTGTTGATAAATATATCGAAGAATTCGGATGTACTCTGGGTGAAGAACTCATAAAACCGACGCATATTTACTGTAAGCCTGTTCTTGAAATGCTCAAAAGCGGTGTTGACGTAAAAGGAATGGTTCATGTTACAGGCGGAGGATTTTATGAAAATATTCCGCGCATTCTTCCGGACGGCTGCGCAGTTGAAATCGAAAAAGCTGCATTAAATATTAAACCGGTTTTCAAGTACATGCAGAAGGCCGGAGAGATTACTGAACGTGAAATGTTTACGGTGTTCAATATGGGAACAGGGCTTTTCATAATTGCCGATAAATCGCAGGGAGATGCGATTACCGCGAAGATGAACGCGGCAGGTTACAGAACAAATATCTGCGGAAGAGTAACAGACTCAGCCGAGCGGGTTAACATCATCGGTTAATTGAAGCTGTGATTTCTTTTCAAGACGCAGTTTTTTAAAGAAATCACTCAGCTGTTCCGCGCATTCATTCTGAAGCACGCCGAAGATAATTTCAGGTTTATGATTAAATTTAAATGCGTCCAGAATATTGAAAGCTGTACCGCAGGCGCCGTATTTTTCATCGCTTGCGCCGATAAAAACTTTTGCAATTCTTGAATGAATAATCGCGCCAAGACACATGATACATGGTTCTTTAGTGACATATAAGCTGCA
>JBFZEW010000090.1:0-3696 GCA_041306665.1 Spirochaetota bacterium
AGTCCGAAATTAATACCTTTCATTAAGGGTTGAATAAATCCCGCTGAATATGTAATGTTTTTTTCAGGTTTAAGATTTGCATTTCCGCTGCGTTCATCATATAATTGATATAATGATGGAGATTTATATCCGGTAGCAAAAGAACATTTCAAAATGGTACGGGTGATGGGAATTTTTGCATTTAAACCGGACTGATATGTAAAACTATCTCCAGTCGTTTCATGGTTATAATATCTGATACCTGCCTGAAAAGAAATAATATCTTTGATGTTTAAAACATTCTGAAGATACGCTGAGTGTGTATAATTTGACTTATCGATAGATGAATCAATATATTTCAATTTTTCAAATTGATAACCTGCTGTAATTTCATCAATATCAGCAATTTTTATAATATTTTCTAATTCATAAAAAGCGCGTCTTCCATACCACTCACCATGATAAGGGCCCCAGGATCCGGTTTTATCATCAATAACACGATTGTTATCTGTAATTGAAGCGCGAAGTTTATACGTATAGAAAGAAAATAATTCATGTTCAAATGATAGACCTGTCAGCATTATCTCATCATAATTTTTCTGATCAGGGTCATCAATTTCAGCACGTGTATCAACATCGATATTACTCTTTGCAAAATAATAAACACCACTGATAACCGCGGAGTTACCAATATAAAATCCGCCTTTACCTGTTGAAGAAAATATCTGATCCCTGTCCAGCTCATAATTAGAAGTTGCTGAATCCGGCTCGGAAGCCTTGGAAATTCCTTTAATTATGAAATTATCAGCGGTAATACATCCAAACCCATGTTCATTATTATCAGCAAATCTCACTTTCTGAAAAGAACTATCATTACTCCCGAATTCTGTAAAAAACGACAAACCTGTTATTTTCAAACCATCATCCGGAATAACATTTATAACACCTGCCATTGCATCGCTGCCGTATAATGTTGATTGGGCTCCCTTAACTATTTCAATCTGTTTGATACCGCTTGTATTCAGCAATGAAAAATTTAAGCCGCCTGATGGCTGTGTAATATCATTAATTTTAAATCCGTCAATCATAACAACAGAGGATTCTGAAGGCGCACCTCCAAGGAATAAAGATGACATTCCGCCTTTTCCGCCATTTCTTGAAATATAGATATCAGTATTGGAACTTACAACGTCTGAGAAATTATGCATTCCGCTTTCTGCAATATCCTGCGAAGTAATAACTTTCACTGGAACTGTTGTGCTGTTGATTGCTGTTTTACTTTTTGAAGCAGTGACAATAATCACATCTTCATCATTCTTTTCATCCGCATTTTTTTGCAGACTTGTTTCTTCAGAAATTTTTTCAATATCCGGGTTCTCTTGAGCGAGCAATGATGCTGTCATGAGAAACATCATTACCAATAAAAATTTTTTTAACATTTTGTTAAAACCACCTTTTAAATTATTTTAAAAGGCCGGTTCATCGGAAGAGAATAGTTGATCAGTTATACTGACCGTTTCCTATAATTCGCGAGGAAATCCGGCCGGGAAGATCTGGCTTTTCCTTTTTAAAAAGGAATTACAGTTGCGCGACAGCACAGGAATTTCACCCGTTTCATCCCAAGACAGTTTATAATGTTTTAAAATGCTGAAAATGGTCAAGTTAAATTTCTTTAAAACTTTTTTTTACAACAAAGTTTATGATAAAGTTTATGATAAAACGAATAATAGACCGACGGATCATGCGTCCGAATTCAATTTCCAGATACTTTCATTGTATAGTACATCGCCTGTATTTTTCCACGACTGAAGAGTTTCTTAAAAAAGACATACACAATAATTAAAAAAATAAATTTATCTTTACTTGACTTATTGCACGATAAATTAAATATTCAACCGTAATGGAGTTTTTTTAATAATGAACAAATATAGATACTGGATTGCGCTTGAACAGGCAGATGGAATCGGATTTTCTTCAATGCAGAAAATCTACGAAACTCTCCTACCGCTTAATCTTTCGATAAGCGACTTGTTTGATCTGTCTGAAAGTGAAATAATTTCTGAGTTTAATTTTCAGAGTCACATTACCAAGGGAATAATCGAGGCTGGAAAAATTCTTGAGTCTATTGAAGAAGATTACCTCAGCATGATTGAAGCTGGAATTAAACCTCTAATGTTTTTTGAAGAAAATTTCCCTCGTCATATTATTGACATGTTAAAAAGCAACACTCCGCCGATTCTATACACTTTCGGCAATACAAATCTTTTGAAAACAGACTCCGGCGCGATATTAGGTCACTCAGATATCAGCGCAAAAGGTGAAAATATCGCTTTTCAATCTGCGAAAACCATGGCATCCCACAATATTACCGTAATAAGCGGTCTTTCCAAAGGAACCGGAACAATCGCTCATAAAGCAGCGCTTGAAAATAACGGCAATACAATTGCAGTTCTTCCATGCGGCTTATTCGTTTTCAACATGTCAGAAAAAATTAAAGAAATATATAATCCGGACCGCTTCCTCATCATTTCTCCATTTCGCATCAATGAAGACTATTCAGAATTTAATGCAATGGCGCGCAACAGGCTAATTTGCGCATTATCTCGCGCTGTATTTATAATAGAAGCGCCGGAAGAAAGCGGGATCTTCGAAGCAGTAAAATCCGCGGCTAAACTTCAAATTCCTGTATTCACAGCCGAATATTCTGAATATCCTGAAAGCGCGTCCGGCAATAAAAAAATGATAAACGAATTCAACGCAATTCCAATTCGCGGTAAAAAAGAAGGAAACACTATCGCGCCTAACATAGATTCGTACATAGCAAAAATAAAATTCAGGACTTCTGCATGAAAAAACTTTTAATATTAAGACATGGCAAGTCCGAAATAACGGGCGACACTGCTTCTGATCATGAACGTCCTTTGAGCAGCCGCGGTAAAAAAAACTGCGTTGAAATCTCCGGACTCATGCAAAAAAATGATTTATTCCCGGAACTCATTATTACTTCAACCGCAAGACGTGCCGTCGAAACTTCAGAATCAATTCGCGATTTAATAAACCCCGAAATTGAAATTTCCACCACAAATCGGCTTTATCTTGCGCCGCCTGAAAAACATTTACGTGAAATCACGAAAACAAATGAAGAAGTTGAAACCCTTCTGATTGTCGGGCATAATCCAGGAGTTGAAGATCTAATAAATTCTTTTTTAATTAAAGAGGAAAAAATTCAAACTTGCAATCTTGCTGCTTTTTACATTGATATCAAGAAATGGAAAGATCTCTCGTTAAAATCAAAAATTTTAAAATTTAAAATTTACCGGCCAAAAGATTAAAAATCCGTTTCATCAGATTTTTAATCCAGCCGGTTTTGCTTTGCATCACACTACATATTCTTTTAAGTACGCGTAATTATTTTCAATTTTTTTCTTCGCTCTGTTTTCAATTTGGCGGACAGTCTCCGCTGAAACTCCGTATTTATCGCCAATGTCCTTAAGTGATACCGGCTTATTATTTGAAAATCCATATCGAAGTTTTAAAATATTTTTTTCATTTTCTACCAGTGAATTCAACGCATTTTCCATCTGCATTTTAATCTCATCGCGGTTGATCTGAATGTCCGGATTATACCTGTTATTATCGCTCACGACGTCATAGAGAGTGAAATCTTCTTCATTCATAGGCTGCTCAAGAGAAACTGTGGGACGGAAAATTTCCAAA
>JBFZEW010000091.1:0-2702 GCA_041306665.1 Spirochaetota bacterium
ATTTAATAAAAAAAATTACAATACTATGGACAAAATAAAGACAGTATATTATATTGTTAGCAGTCACCATTGGTGGGTGCTAATCTTAATAAACAAATAGTGAGGAAACATGAGTAAACACACATTTCAGACTGAAGTGAATCAGTTGCTGCATTTAATCATTCATTCTTTATATTCGCACAAAGAAATCTTTCTTCGTGAGCTTGTATCGAATTCTTCAGATGCATTGGATAAACTTAAATATCTGACTCTGACAAATGATGAATATAAAAATATTTCATTTAATCCGCGGATTGATATTTCTTATGATGATACAACATCTTCGAAAAAACTTACAATTTCCGATACCGGTATTGGTATGAATGAACAGGATTTAATAGAAAATCTTGGTACAATCGCCAGAAGCGGAACTAAAAAGTTTATAGAGCAGATGTCTGGTGATCAGAAAAAAGATTCAAATTTGATTGGTCAGTTCGGTGTCGGGTTTTATAGCTCGTATATGGTTGCGGACGAAGTCGAAGTCATTTCTCGAAAAGCGGGAGAGGATAAAGCATATAAATGGGTGAGCGACGGTAAATCGGGATATACTCTTGAAGAGACTGAAAAAGATTCTCATGGAACTCAGATTATTCTTAAACTGAATGACGCGGGTAACGAATATGTGGACCGCTGGGAAATAAAGAACATTATAAAAAAATATTCAAATCACATTCCTTTTCCAATTTTCCTTCACTATGAAGACACGAGATATGAAGGTGAAAAGGATGTTAAAAAAGAAATTAAAGAAATGAAAGAAGAGCAGATCAACTCTGCGTCTGCATTTTGGAAAAGACCCAAGTCAGAAGTCAAGACTGAAGAGTACAATGAATTTTATAAACAAATATCGAATGATTATGAAGACCCGATGTTTTATATTCACACTCAGGCTGAAGGCACGCTTGATTATACAACTCTGTTTTTCATTCCAAAAAACGCTCCTTTTGATCTTTACCGCGCTGATTATAAACCCGGCGTTAAACTTTATGTGAAACGCGTTTTTATAACAGATGACGAAAAGGAACTTATGCCGACATATCTCCGTTTCATTCGAGGAATTATCGATAGTGAGGATTTGCCGCTGAATGTTAGCCGTGAAATTCTTCAGCAGAATAAAGTTCTTGAAAAAATTAAAACTAATTCAGTTAAAAAAATATTAAGCGAGTTTGAAACTCTCGCAAAAGACGCGGAAAAATATAACACATTCTACGCGCAGTTCGGCAGACCTTTAAAAGAAGGTTTATATCAGGATTATGAAAACCGGGAAGTTCTTTTCGAACTTGTCCGTTTTAAATCAACGAAATCAGATGGAATTACTTCATTCGCCGATTATGTTTCAAGGATACAGCCTGATCAGAAAGCGATATATTACATTACAGGTGAAAATGAAAAAGCTTTGAAGAACTCACCTCTTCTTGAAATGTACAGAAAGAAGGATATTGAAGTTCTTATTCTTGATGATGAAATTGACGAAATAGTTATTCCGAGTTTAATGAAGTATAAGGATTTTGAATTTAAATCAGTCAACAGAAGCGATGCCGCGGAAGATTTAAAAACAGATGAAGACAAAAAAGAAGAGAAAGAAATTGAGCCGTTGATCAAACGCATGAAAGATGTTCTTACCGATAAGGTAAAGGATGTAAAAGCATCAGTACGATTGAGCGATTCACCGTCATGCATTGTTGCTGATCAGAATGATCCGACTGTGCAAATGCAGGCTATGATGAAAGCAATGGGTCAGGGAAACATGCCTGAAATTAAACCTATACTTGAGATAAATCCTACTCATTCGATCATTACAAAAATGGCTTTAATGAATGACGGGAATGAGTTCGCGGATGCCTGCAATCTTCTTCTTGATCAGGCTTTGTTGATCGAAGGCGTTAAGATTGAAAATAGCGCGGAATTTGTAAAAAGAATCAATAATATCTTGAATAAAGCGCTCTAATGTTTTTATATGACCCAAGCAGCGGGGGGATACTTTTCCCTCCGCAAAAGGGGCATAATGTTACGAGGAATTTTTTACATGCTAGTTTCCGCGGTTTTATTCAGCGCTTCGGCGGGAGCGGCAAAGTATATAAATAACATTTCCAATATACATCCCCTCCAGATAACTTTTGTGCGTTTCGCTATTGGGACAATTTTCGCCCTGGTTTTCATGTTCAATAAAAATCTCTCTTTTAAGCCAGTGAATTCGAAACTGATTTTTTTCAGAGTAATATTCAATACGTCGGCTGTGATATTGTTTTTCATGGGTATACAATACACAAGTCTTACCGAATCGAACATGCTTAACATGACATATCCCGCATTTGTATTTATCCTGTCGCCTTTTATAAACAAAGAACAAATCTGTTTAGAATATGTTTTTTATCTTTTACTTTCAATGTTCGCGATTATACTTATATTAAATCCTGCAATTAACGGTATTAATTACGGAAACGCGCTTTCTCTTGTTTCAGCTGTACTTGCCGGATTCGGTGTTTCGGTTCTTCGTGAAAGCAGAAAATATGACAGCAGTGTTGTCATACTTTTTTATTTAATGGCAGTTGGAGGTATTTTCAATTTTTTTATGATGATTCCATACTATAAAAATGTAGGTTTATATGTCTGGTTTGTAATTGGCGTTAGCGGATTATTCGGAGTCGCGGGACAATTCGCGCTTA
>JBFZEW010000092.1:0-4224 GCA_041306665.1 Spirochaetota bacterium
TTATATTCAAAAAAAAATCTGACTGAAAATGAAAGCAGGGAATTGTTCAATACTGTTTTCAGCGGTGATGTTTCCCCTGTAGTATTAAGCGCGATTTTGACCGCTCTTAAACTTAAAGGAGAAACATCTGATGAAATTGCCGGAGCAGCTCTCAGCATGAGACAGTTTTCCATAAAGCCCGATATCGGAGCTGAAAATTTAATCGATACTTGCGGTACAGGCGGGGACAGTTCACATTCATTCAACATTTCGTCAGCTTCGGCAATTATACTTTCAGCCATGAAGTACAATGTCGCGAAACATGGAAATCGTTCCGTGACGAGTAAAAGCGGTTCCGCTGATTTTTATGAAGCGCTCGGTATTCCTGTAAATCTTTCCGGCGCTGATGCTTCAGTGTATTTCAAAAAACATAATTTTTTATTTATGTTCGCGCCGAATTATCATCCTGCGATGAAACATGCCGGTCCGGTACGGAAGGAACTTAAAACAAGAACAATATTCAACTATCTTGGACCGTTGACAAATCCGGCAGGTACAAAAAAACAGGTTGTCGGAGTGTTCCACCCTGAATTTCTGCCTCTTTACGCAGAGACTGCCGTTAAACTCGGTTTTGAACGAATAATGCTTTATTCCGGCGTGAGCGGAATGGATGAAATATCCCCTTTTGAAAAAACAATAATATATGATGTTAAAAACGGTGTGATTAATAAACATGAAATGTCTCCTGAAAAATATATAAGTAAAAGTGAAGCAGAATCGATTCCGAACGGATTAGATGCTGTTCAGAATGTAAATTTATTTCTAAAAACTATTGAATTTAAAGAGGAAACAGCTCTTGCAAAACTGCTTGCGATGAATGCCGCGCTTGCTTTAAAATGTGCCGGTCACAGCGATGATTTTGATTTAAATTATGTCGAAGCGCTGAAAGTAATTACTGACGGCACTGTAAAATCTAAAGTTGAGGAGCTTACCGGAAAATGAAAGAATTCGCTCTGCATAGAATGAGAAGCATTAAAGAACTTGAAGAAGGCGATAATTACAGGCTTATCGAAGCTATCGGACAGAGAACACGTTGTTATAATAAACCTGAATTTAAGAGTGACGGAGTGAATATTATTTCCGAAGTTAAACAGGCTTCGCCAAGCCGCGGTGAAATTAAAAGTGTGAATGTTCTTGAGCAGGCTGAAATATATTCAAACAACGGTGCTGCCGCGATAAGCGTTCTTACGGATAAAATATTTTTCAACGGCAGTTATGAATATCTGAAGCAGATTGGAGAAAAAATTCAGAAACCTCTTCTTTGCAAGGAATTTGTTTTTTTCAAACATCAGGTTGAACTTGCGCATTTATGCGGGGCCGACATGGTATTGATAATAAACAAGATCGTTAATGAAAATGAACTTCATTTTGTATATGATTACATCATAAACAAGGGAATGACGCCTATTGTTGAAATTCACAGCAGCAGTGAAATTGACCGTGTACTGGAACTGAATCCTGAATATGTAATGGTAAACATGAGAAATTTGGAAAATCTTAAAATGGATTTCGCGACTGGAATTAACGCGCTGAAAAAACTTCCTGATTATGTAAAGAAAATTTCAGCAAGCGGAATTCAGTCCACCGGAAAAATTAAAAGTCTGAAAGAAGAGACCGGCGTAAATATTTTCCTTATCGGAACATCAATAATGGAATCGGATAATCCTGGAAATTATTTAAGAGAGCTGTCAAATGTTTGTTAAATTCTGCGGTTTTACACGGGAGGAAGATGTTGAATTTGCTTTGAAGTTAAATTCGGTCAATGCATTGGGTTACATCTTTCATGAAAAATCCAAAAGATACATTATGCCTGGAAGGGCCGCGGAATTGTCAAAAATCATAAGTGCCCATAATCAGCAAAATCCTCGCCGGAATGTGCTGAAAGTGGGGGTTTTCGTCGATCAAAGTGCTGCTGAAACACTGAAAATCGCGAAAGAAGCGGATCTTGATGTCCTGCAGATTTATAATGCTGATATCGCAGAAGAACTGCAGAAACAATATTTCATATTTTTCGCAGCTCGTGTTAAAGACGAAACAGTGCTGATGAATCTTCCTGAACTGGCAGAAACTTCTTTTTATCTGCTTGATGCTTATAATGAAAAAGATGCAGGCGGAAGCGGTGAATCATTCGACTGGTCTGTATTAAAGAATTTTTCTGAAATCGGCACAACAATTATTGCTGGCGGAATCAGTATTGAAAATGTAAAACAGGCGTTGAATATTCCGGGCATTTATGGAGTTGATTTATCAAGCGGAATAGAAGAAGCACCTGGAATAAAATCACACGAAAAAATGAAAAAGCTGGATGCAGCAATTCTGGAGGCTATAAATGATTAAAAATCCTGATGTAAACGGATACTTCGGGGAATACGGCGGGAGGTTTGTCGCAGAGACTCTGATTAATGTTTTAGGAAGTCTTGAGCAGGCTTATGCGGATTTCCGGAAAGACGATGCAATGAAAGCTGAGCTTGACTATCTTTATAAGTTTTATGCCGGAAGACCGACACCGGTTTATTATGCTAAAAATCTTTCAAAAAATCATGGCGTTGAAATTTATTTGAAACGTGAAGATTTACTGCACACAGGCGCACATAAACTTAATAACTGTCTCGGTCAGATTCTTTTAACTAAATACATGGGCAAGAAAAGAATTATTGCTGAGACCGGCGCCGGGCAGCATGGAGTTGCAACTGCAACTGTCGCTGCGCTGATGGGTCTTGACTGTACTGTTTATATGGGTTCTGTCGACGTGGAACGTCAGGCTCCAAATGTAAACCGCATGAAACTTCTCGGAACAAAAGTAGTCCCTGTCGAAGCGGGAAGTAAGACATTAAAAGATGCCGTAAATGCCGCGCTTCAGGATTGGGTCGCAAATTGTGTTGATACGCATTATCTCATCGGTTCGGTGGTAGGACCGCATCCTTTTCCGATGATTGTACGTGATTTTCAAAGAGTAATCGGAGATGAGTCGCGTGCACAAATGCAGGATGATTACGGCATGATGCCTGATTATGGAATTGCATGCGTCGGAGGGGGAAGTAATGCAGCAGGTTTTTTTACAGGTTTTGCCGACAGTGAAGTTAAGCTGATTGGTGTTGAAGCAGGCGGAAGATCAGACAAGGCGGGAGATCACTGCATGACTCTCACTTATGGAAGACCGGGTATTTTTCAGGGAATGATAAGTTATCTTCTTGATACAGATGAAGCACAGGTCTCGGATGTTCATTCCATTTCAGCCGGACTGGATTATCCTTCTGTCGGTCCGGAACATAGTTTCTGGAAAGATTCAGGCAGAGTACAGTATGATTTCTGTACCGACAGAGAAGCGCTGGATGCGTGTCTTGAGCTTTCGCGCACAGAAGGAATTATTCCTGCGCTTGAGTCGAGTCATGCCGTGGGTTATGTAATAAAGAATAAAGATAAATTCAAAAACAAAAAAGTTCTGATAAATCTTTCCGGAAGAGGCGACAAGGACATGGGAATTATTTTCAGAGAGGCCGGATTATGAAAAAATTTAATGGAGCCTATATTGTAGGAAACTATCCTTCACGGGAGAGATTTATTGATGCAGCTGTAAAATCATTAGAATTTTTCGATTTTCTTGAGGTTGGAATTCCTTTTTCCGATCCGGTAAGCGATGGAAGTGTTATTGCTAAAGCTGCCCATGAAATGATTGAAAGCGGTGTTAAGTTTGATGATATTATGAACAGTATTGATGAGATTAAATCGAAAATTTCTCCTGATAAGAAAATCTATGTCATGACTTATGCAAATCATATTTACCATCGCGGAATTGAAAATTTCGGAAATATTTTAAAAAGGCATGGGATTTCGGGAATGATTATTCCTGATATTCCTTATATTGAAAGTAAAAGATTTACTGATATATTCGAAAAACAGGGACTGGAATTTGTTTATTTCATTACACCAGAGAGCAATCAGGAGCAGATCGCGAAAGTCGCAATGGCGGCAAAAGGATTCATTTATTGCGTCTCAATCCGCGGAGTTACCGGTTCGTCAATGACTCTTCACGATGATGTTAAAAAAGTTATTTCTGATACAAGAAATTTATCGAAGGTTCCGGTTGTATTGGGTTTTGGAATTCGTGATATTACTTCATGCCGAAACGCTCACGCATACGCCGACGGTTTTATCATTGGAACAAGAATGATTGAGCTCTTAAAC
>JBFZEW010000093.1:0-11864 GCA_041306665.1 Spirochaetota bacterium
TCAACCCATCCGCGTTTATTGAAATTATTTCTTTTCCTGCTTGTATAATTGAGGTCGTAATTCCGGAAATTGGCGCAGACGTTCTGTTTTTAATGGTTATTAGAAAAACAGTAAGGGGGATTTCTTCGATTATGAAGTTTTCTGTATCATCATCTTCAGAATAGTTCGTGTATAGTGATGAGTTTTTAATCTTTTTCCAAAGTTCATCATCCTGGCTTTTCACCTGAACATCGGCGTGAAGCGTGCGTATAAGCGCCGTATTTTCGTTAATGCTTATGTCCAATCTGTTTTTAAGAACGCTTGCCCGGTAATAGTTGATGTTATATCCGCAGCTTGCGAATGACGTTAAAATTAAAAATACAGCAATCTTTTTCATGTCAGCAGTGTAAATGAAACATGAGGTTTTACTCAAGCAAAATATTAAATTCAGGTTCAAATTAATCTTGACACATTGAAGTAATAAACTAATTTCAATGAGCAATTCACGGAACGCACTTTGATAGAAGAAAAAGCATATGCTAAAATAAATTTATCTTTGGAAGTTATTGATAAACGTAACGATGGATATCATAATATTCTCAGTTTAATGGCTGCTGTTGAAATGCACGATCTTTTAAAACTTAAAGTTTTCAAAAAACGAAATGATAATAGAATTAATCTTGAATTACTGGCTTCAGGTTCGCAAAAGCGCGTTTTTGAATCGCTTCCGGTTGAAAAAAATTTAATATATAAAGCAGCAGTTGCTTATCTTTCTGAAATTGAGCAAGGCGCGGATCTAATACTTGAGGTAGATAAAAATATTCCTTCCGGAGCAGGTCTGGGCGGAGGCAGTGCTGACGCGGCTGCAATGCTAAGAATTTTAAACAGGGAATATGTTAAATTTGATCTAAAAAAACTTCAGACTATTGCTGCAAAAATCGGGGCAGATGTTCCGTTTTGTCTGACAAATGGATTTTCAATTTGTGAGGGAATTGGCGAAATAATCGAAAAAATCAACGGAAAATTGCCATATTCCGTGTTAATTGTTAATAATGGCGTGCATTCAAACACAGCTGAGGCTTATTCCTTTATAGATTCGCATAAAGGCGCATTTTTTGATAAAAATGAAAAAAAAATGCATTTTCGCAATGCGATTAATGAAGGAATGCTTGACGGGAGATGTAATTTTTTTATTAATGACTTTGAAAATGCAGTTTTTTCCAGATTTCAGTCTGTTAAATGTATTAAGCAGCAGATAGAGAACAGCGGTTCATTATTTACGTTAATGACCGGTTCCGGTTCAACTGTTTACGGATTATATGATAATCCGGATGTTGCTTTAACAGCTTCACGGCAGTTTTCTGGTAATAATCAAACTGTTTGTATAACCCGGTTTTTAAATCGGGCGACAGAAATAAATTGAGGTATCGCCAAGCGGTAAGGCATCGGGTTTTGGTCTCGACATCCCTAGGTTCGAATCCTAGTACCTCAGCATAAATTAACACGGAAATGGAGAATTATGAATACAGGCATTAAAGCAGTTGTTCTTGCTGCCGGAAAAGGTGTCCGCATGAATTCGGAACTGCCTAAAGTTCTTCATCATCTTGCCGGTAAACCTCTTGTAGCGCATGTAATTGATAATCTTAAAAAATCCAGGATTGATGATATCATCCTAGTTGTAGGTTACAAAGGAGAGGATGTACAGAAAAAGATAGGTGATTCTGTCAGATATGTTTGGCAAAAAGAACAGCTTGGGACAGGGCACGCAGTTCTAATGGCGGATGAGCTGCTGGCAGGTTTTAAAGGGCAGGTTCTTGTAGCCTGCGGTGATGCTCCGCTTATATCATCCGAAAGTTTCCAAATGCTTGCTGAAAAAATGAAAGAGAAAGACGTAAAAGCATCAGTACTGACAATGATTCTTGATAAGCCTCAGGGATATGGAAGAATGGTTAAAGATGCATCCGGAAGTCTGCTTCGAATCGTTGAAGAGAAAGATGCAACAGACGAGGAAAGAAAAATTACAGAAGTGAACACTGGAACATATGTTTTTGACAGTGAAATTCTATTTGACGGATTGAAAAAAATCGGGAATAATAATGCTCAGGGCGAGTATTATCTTCCGGACATAATTGGATATATTAAGTCGTTGGGTTTTAAAGCAGTAACATGTGCGCTTAAAAATCCAATTGAGGGAAGCGGAATAAATTCCAAAGAAGAACTTCAGCGAATTGAAGATTTAATTAAATAATACATCTGCGAGAAGAAGATGAAAAAAGAAATGAAGATTTTTTCGTGCAATTCAAACAGGCCGCTGGCTGAAGATATTGCAAGACGTCTTGGAATGGAAGTTTCTTCTTCAGAAGTAAAAAAATTTAAAGACGGGGAAGTTTCAGTAAAAATAAATGAGAGTGTGCGGAGCGTAGATGTTTTCATAATTCAGTCTACCTGCTATCCGACTAATGATCATTTAATGGAACTTCTTTTAATGATAGATGCGTGTCACAGAGCATCAGCGAGAAAGGTAACGGCAGTTATACCGTATTTCGGATACAGCAGACAAGATAGAAAAGTCGAACCAAGAGTTCCAATTTCTGCCAAGGTTGTCGCAAATTTGCTCGAAGCGGTTAGAGTTGACAGGGTTCTTACAATGGATCTTCACGCTGATCAGATACAAGGTTTTTTTGACGTACCTGTTGATAATCTTTTCGCGACGCCGATTGCCATTGACTATCTTAAGTCTCTTAGAATCGATGATTTGATTATAGTATCTCCCGATTCCGGCGGTGTTGACAGAGCAAGATTTCTTGCTAAAAAAATGAATTCTGGTCTTGCGATAATTGATAAACGAAGACCAAAAGCGAATGTAAGTGAAGTAATGCATGTAATCGGTGATGTTGAAAATAAAAATTGCATCATCATTGACGATATAATAGATACGGCGGGTTCAATTTCAAGCGCCGCAAAAGCATTGAAGGCGAATGGAGCAAAAGATGTTTATTGTCTCGCTACGCATCCGGTTCTTTCCGGTAACGCGAAAGAGAATCTCGTTAGCGGTGGTTTTAAGGAAATTATTTTAACTGACAGTATTCCATTACCGGAAGAAAAGCGTCTTGAAAACATGACGATAATTTCGACATCGGCGCTGTTTGCCGAAGCTATAAAAAGAATATACGAAGGAACTTCAGTAAGTTCACTTTTTATATAACATATATCAAAAAGTTATAAAGGAAACATTTTGTGTTTCCGTTTAGTTTTGAAAATTAAGTAAATTCACATAAGAGAGGATTAAAATGAGCCTAGTTGCTGAAAAAAGAACACTTGTCGGGAAAAACAACAACAATAGATTGAGAAGTGCCGGTAAAATTCCTGCTGTTGTTTATTCACATGGAAAAGCTGAAAGCATTCAGATTTCGCTAAAATCGTTCAACGAATTGTTTAAAGGACATATTTCTGAAAGTAAAATATTTCAGATTGATTTACAGGGAGAATCACTTGATGTATATGTAAAAGATTATCAGAGAAACCCTGTGACTGATGTTGTAGAACATCTGGATTTTTTCAAAGTTACTAAAGGCGAGAAGATCAAAACAAAAATTGAGATTTGCGCTGTTGGAGCTGCCAAAGGTGTTAAAATGGGCGGCGTATTTGAACTTCTTGAAAGAGAACTTTTAGTTGAAGTTCTTCCGAAAGATTTATTACCTGTTCTTGAGATAAATGTCGTTGATCTTGAAATCGGGGACAGTATTCACATTAGAGACATTAAAGGACCTGAATCAATGGTATTCCTCGCTGATCCTGATCACGTAGTTGCGCATTGCATTGGTGCGAGAGCTGAACTCAGCGTTGAATCTGAGCCGGCAGCAGCTGTTGCGGGAGAAGAGGGAGAAACTGCAGAGGAATAATTCTCTGTCATTTTTTCTTTCGTCTTTTTGATTTTCGCAATTTTTCATTTGTAAAAAGATGAAAATTCGTGTAAAATACTTAAAAGAAGAAAGGAGCAGGTTTTTGAAATTAATAGTCGGATTTGGAAATCCAGGTGATAAGCATATCAATAACCGCCAGAATATCGGTTTTAAGGTTGTTGATATTCTTGCCAATAATGCGAATATAGATATACGGATTAAAAAGAAAAAGTCAATTATCGGCCGTGGTAAAATCGAAGAAGAGGAAGTTGTTCTATTAAAGCCGCAGACTTTCGTTAATCTTATCGGGGAATCAGTTTTATATATCGCTTCTTTTTTAAGAATAGACGTAAAAGATATAATATGTATTTTTGAAGATTCATCGCTTGAAATCGGTGATCTGCGCGTTGATTACATGCTTTCACAAAACACGCATGACGGTGTTAAATCAATGGCAAAAGCGCTGAAATCGGATCGTTTTGCTAAAGTCAGAATCGGAGTAGGTCAGCCCGCAAAAGGCGAAAAAATGAAGCGTTATCTTCTGAAAGACTTTACTGATGATGAAAAACTTATTCTGATAGATGTTCTTAACAAATCAGAACTTGCGGTTCTTGATTTGATAAAAAAGGACATTGAAGTTGTTCAGAACAAGTACAATCCTGAAGGCGCGCCTAAAATCGAAAAACGGACTGTGCGTTTAAGAAAAATATAAAGTAATTAATGATCCCGGTTATCACCGGGATTTTTTATTTTATCAAATATAAGTTTAAGTTTGAAGATTTATTAGTTTCTGATGATTATATAGCATTATCAGTTTAAGGGCAGATATGCTATTATTCTTTGAAGTCAGAAATTAAGGACTACTTAAAACACCTGCTATTCACTCTCTTCATTTTTTTATTTTGTTTTCCTCAAGTTTGCAGTAAAAAAAATAGGAATACCTTCATTTTCCGGCTATTCATGCATGCTGTGTATGTATTATCTTAAATTCAAAAATTGAAAATATAACTTGATTTATACCGGATTTTAATTTTATTGATATTGAAAATTATATTTTAAGGTAATATTTTGATTAATAAAAAAAATAAATTTAAAGAACTAATTTCTAATTTTGTATTAACAGTTAATAAATATAACCTTCTGACGGGTATGGCTATGGATTACGGCAGCGGAATTATGATGTATCCTTCTGAAATTCATATGCTGAATGCTGTGCATAAATATCCAGGCAGTAATATAACAGAACTTGGGAAAAAACTTGCTATCACGAAAAGCGCGTCATCCCAATTGATAAATAAACTTGAAAAAAAAGAACTTATTGTAAAATATCACGAAAGTGAAAATGAAAAAAATATTTTGCTGAGAATAACTGAAAACGGACAGAAAGCTATTTTCGGATTCAATAATTTTCAGAATGGAATCTTCAATGATCTCCTGTTTGAATTCGACAAACTGACAGTTAAAGAAATTGAACTCGTCGAAAGGACATTTTATAAAATTTCTGCTCATCTTGATTCTGTAATTAAACATAAAAAGTAATTTTAAACTTTTAATTCAAATCACAAAATAGTATTGACATTATAGTACAGTAGCTTAACTATGTGTTTATATGGTACAGTTACTTGACTATATATACAGGAGGTATTTTTGTTATCATTATATTACTTTTCCGGGACTGGAAATACGAAGCTTATAGCTCAGGAGTTAAAAAATTATTTTCAGAAATCTTTTTTCCGGGATATTGAATTGAAAGAAATCTCCGGATTTCTGCATGAAAATTCGGGGCATAAATTTGGGAAACAGGGACAGTTACTTGGAATTGGATTTCCTGTTTATGATCTTCATCATCCGGAAATTATTTCCAGGTTTATTAATCAGCTGCCGCCGGTAGAAATTCCAGTACCGGTTTTTATCTTCTGCACAATGGCGCTTTTAAAAGGCGATTGTCTCGAAATTACATCGCGCGCATTAAAAGAAAAAGGATATTATGTCATACATAGAATAAAGTATTTATGTCCTTCGAATGGTGTTACTTTTTATGAAAAGCCCGGACATCCGCGTTATAAAAATGTACGTTTTGAAAAACAGATAAGCCGGAAAATCAGTGAAAACGGGGAACAGATTCTGAAACAATATGAAAAATTCCATAAAAAACCTTTCCATTTAGCAGGATTTGTACAGCCGTGGATAAATGTCATACGTTTCTTTTCTGAACGGCTTTACGGGGATAAATATTACAGAGATCTGCAAATTAGTAATGAATGCAAAGGGTGCCGGGTATGTGTTACTAAATGCCCTGATCAGAATTTAATATTCCGTGATAATAAAATAGTACCGCTGAAAACAAATGGATGTCTTCGCTGCTTAAAATGTGTTTCTTCATGTACTGTGAATGCAATAAATTTTACAAGTAGTGCCAGGTACGGACATTATAATAAATCGTTCATGATGAAATTATTCAATAATTCGAATACATAAAAATGCTTTATGCTGATAAAATAATTTTAAATTATGCGGGGAATATATGCCAAAAACAGTATTTATAACAGGAATTTCATCGGGAATTGGCAAAGCAGCAGCGTTATTTTTTCAGAGAAAAGGATGGAATGTAGCCGGCACAGTAAGGAATCCTGATTTTCTGGAAAAATTTCCGGGAATTGATACTTATTTAATGGATGTCACTGATCCGCTTTCTGTAGAAAGAACAGTAAACAAGGTGATTGCAAAATACGCGGTAATAGATTGTCTCGTTAATAATGCCGGAAAGGGAATGCATGGCGTATTCGAAGGTGCAACTATGGCACAGACACGTGAAATTTTCGAGATAAACGTTTTCAGTGTAATGAATCTGCTGTATGCTTTTCTTCCGAAATTTCGCCAGCAGAGACATGGCACGATAATAAATGTATCATCAATGGGCGGAAGAATAGGTCTGCCGCTCAGAGCTCAGTATAATTCCAGTAAATTTGCTGTTGAAGGTTTAAGTGAAGTTCTGATGTATGAATTAAGTGATTTTAATATACGCGTTAGAATAATCGAACCCGGCTTTATTCAGACTTCTTTTCATTCAAATCTTGATTTGGTATCCAGAGCAGATGTTCCAGAATATGCAGCGCGAACTGAAGCAATGCTCAAGTCAGGCTCTCACAATGGAGAAGGCGCTTCTCCAGAATCAGTTGCAGAAGTGATATATAAAGCGGCAGCGAGCAAAGGAAGACGTCTGCGGTATGTTGCAGGAAAGGACGCAAAGCTGGTCAGTATTTTAAGCACAATTTTACCTTTTACATTTTTTTCCGGTTTATTAAATAAAAGGGCAGTATAAAATAGATTTTATCTGAACAGCACGGGACAAGCCTCCTGTTTAATGATAATTAAACTCACTATCCTTGAAAATAGCGGAAAAGCAGTTGAGAAGAATTAGCTCAATTTATGAGAGATCAGTTAGTCATGCGAAACAGCAGATATCTGGAACATTGAAAAAAAATTACTATAATAATAATTTTAAAAATACTTTCCTTTTAGGCTGTTTCTTACGATATTAATATACAGGAAGAAGTGTATATTAATGAAAATTAATCACATAATGATAAGTTTTCTGGTTCTGATTTGCGCGCTCAGTAGTTTGAGCGCTCAGAAACCGGTTTATAATAAAAACGAAATTGAGAATCTCGTAAACAGCGGCAAGTACGATGAAGCACTCGTGAAGTCGAACGAGGCGTTAAACGTGTATTACTCTGAAAATGTGGTTACGGATCGGCTGCCAAATGATTTTATTACGATAGGATCTGTCGAAGAAGCGATAGATTTGAATAAAATGTTCCGCGACAGAAAAAATTCAGTTTATTTGATTCGTGAAGATGAGGATTTGTATTTTCTGCATTACAGCGCGGGAATTTGCTATCAGGAAAATAATGACACAAACCGGGCATTAAATAATTTTTATCAGGCGTTGCGATATCATAAAATTGAAAATAAAAAAACTGATAAAATATTCTATGAAATTGCCCGTACTTTTCTTGCCAATAAAGACATGAAGGCTTATTATGATTCGCTTGAAACCGCATACACCTTGAATACTGAAAATGAAGCGTATTCTCTGGAATTAGGAAAGGCGCTTTACAGAACAGTTCAGGTAAAAAAATCCATTTATCATCTTGAAAGATATCTCGCGGCAGTTTCAGGCAAAACTGATGATCTTCAGATTTACATAATGCTGGCAAATCAGCATGAAGAAATCGGAAGGTATCTTGATACTTTAAAGTATTATCAAAACTATCTTGAGAAAAAAAGCGACGATCCTTACGTGTGGTACGCATATGGCTGCGTCGCGTATCACAATACGGGAAATTATGAAATTGCGCTGGAAAGTTTCCGAAGAGCATTGCAGTCTTTGCCTCGTGAGGAAATATACAAGCGGTCGAAAAGCTATGAATACACGGGAGATATTCAGCTTAAAAATCTCAAATTTCAGAATGCAATTTCCGCATATGGAGAAACAATACAATATCAGAATGAAATAAAAAACAGACTGAATTCGAAAATAGCGGAAATGAATGCGCTGGAAAAAGAAATTAATAGATTGAAAATTTCGCTGTTAAAGGATAAAGATTATATTACATATAACGAATATCAGTTTCAGCTTACGGAAAGAGACAGGATGCAGCGTGAACGGGAAGAGTTGAATTATGAATTTTCAAGATTAAATTCGGGTAAAATTACATATAATACAGCATACTGTTATGAAAAAGTTGAGGCTTTGGATAAAGCGATTGATAATTACAGAATGTGCATTGAATATGATTATAAATCGAATGAATGCAGGAGCAGAATTATAAAATTACAGTTGAAAATTAAAAGGGGATACTGAACAATTGTTCGATACCCAAAAATACAGAGAGGTTTTGAATGTCAGGTCATAATAAATGGTCCACGATAAAAAGAAAAAAAGGCGCAAATGACGCTAAACGCGGCGCAATATTCACAAAAATTATACGAGAAATAACTGTATCAGTAAAAAATGGCGGTGAAGACGCAAATTCGAATCCACGATTGAGAACAGCAATTATTAAGGCAAAAGAAAATAACATGCCGCTCGATAACATTGACAGAGCGATCGCAAAGGCTGCGGGTAAACTTGACGGTGTTGTGTATGAAGAAATACGCTATGAAGGTTATGCTCCAGGCGGAATTGCCATAATGCTTGATGTTATTACTGATAACAGAAACAGAACTTTCCCTGAGATCCGGACAATATTCGGTAAAAACGGCGGTAATCTTGGCGAGAGCGGATGTGTCGCTTTTATGTTCGAGAAAAAAGGAACTGTTCTTGTTGAAGCCGGGCAAACTACGGAAGATGAATTAATGGAAGTACTTCTGGATTTTGACGTGGATGAAATTCAGCTTAATGAAGACGGATCGATTTCAGTCAGCTGTTCGCCTGATAGTTTTAATGATGTAAATGACGCGCTGAGCGCAAAAAAGTATAAAACTTCAAATGCTGAAATAACTTATATTCCGCAGACTACAGTCAATCTTGATGAAAAACGCGCTGAACAGTGTCTCAGACTGGTAGAAGCTCTTGAAGATCACGATGATGTTCAGAATGTTTACGGCAACTATGAAATTTCTGACGAGATTTTAGAAAAACTTCAAGGATGAAAATAATAGGTATTGATCCGGGATACGGGATTCTTGGGTGGGCCGTAATTGAAGATTCAATTAAACTTCATGATTATGGAACAATAGAGACTCCCGCCGGAATGCCGATTGATGAAAGACTTTTTATAATCCACGCTGAATTGAATTCAATCATTGAAAAATTTCAGCCGGATTCCGCAGCAATTGAAAAACTTTTTTTTTCCAAAAATACAAATACGGCAATGGATGTCATGAAAGCGATAGGCGTTGTTTATCTGATTTTCAGGTCTCACGCACTTTCGTTCGCGGAATATACACCGATTCAGATTAAGCAGGCTTTGACCGGTTATGGACGGGCAGATAAAAAACAGATGCAGTTTGTCATTCAGAAAATTTTTAATTTAAGCGAGTGTCCAAAACCGGACGATGCTGCAGATGCGGTCGCAATAGCAGCATGTCATGCTCTGGCTGGAAGCAATCTTTTTATGCGGAGATGAAATTTATTTTTTAATTATAAATTCCGTCCTTCTGTTGAGTTCATCGAAGCCTTCTCCCATTTTATCAATAACAGGTTTGCTTTTTCCCGCGCCCTGTAATGTCAGTCTTGATACTTCAATTCCTTTGCTCACAAGATAATTTTTAACTGATAAGGCTCTTCTTTTGCTGAGATCAAGATTAAATTCAACTGAACCGTGAAGGTCAGTATGTCCGATAATTTCAATTTTAATTTTATTGTTACTTGAAAGGTATTTCGCGAGCGCGTTGAGATAGTCGAATGATTCGTCTTTGATAACATCGGAATTATAGTCAAAATGAATTGCCCGTGTTTCAAAACTTTCCTCCTGGAAAATGAAGGAAGAATAAATGTCGTAATCACCGATTGATCCTTCGCGGTTTGAACAAATGAAATATCTCTGGTCCGCGCGGCAGAGCGCGAGATCATTCTCTTTGCTGTTGAGTTTTTCGCCTAAATTTTCCGGTGTTCCGAACTTTCCATTTTTATAAGAAATGAAATATAAATCCCAATTTCCAAAACCTTTCTCGCGAATTGAGCTGAAGAAAAAACCTCCAAGATCTTCGGCAGGAATCAAAGCAAGGTCGTAGTTTCCGGTGTTGAACGGTTTTGGCATTGGACGCTTGTTAATAAATCCTTCTTCCGACATTTCAGCCTGCATTAAAATACTTGTTTCCATTTGACCGAAACTCCAGACCGCATAATATAAAGTCTGGCCATCTTTGCTTACTGTGGGATATTTTTCGTGGTAAATTGTGTTTACATCTCCTAAAATCGGGAGGGGAGGAGACCATGTGTTATTTTCGAAAATTGAATAATAAATATCAAAAGATACTTTTACTATATTGCTCTCATCCGCAGGCATTTCACAACTGCCGTCCCGGTCGGAAGAAAACAATAATATCATGGAGCCGTCTTCATAATAGATGTACGGAGTTTCATCATTGTAAGGAGAGTTTAGTTCATTGATAGGAGCCGGAGTTGTCCATTTGCCGTCTTTGTTATATGATATGAAAAGATCTTGATATTTGCCGTTTCTGTTAGAATTAAAAATCATTGTTTTGCCATCGGCAGAAATGGTTGGTGCGAAATCATTTTCTTTTGAATTTATAGGGGTGTTAAGATTTTTTGGCGTATCTGACACTTCAAACGAACTACTGAATAATTGTGCTGAAATACAGCCGACCAGTATAGTAAAAAATATCAGAGAACGGATTCTATTTTTATATGAAATATAAGACATAATAATACCTCCTAATAGGTATAAATACGGCAGTATCGTTAATTTTCTTAAGTAAAAAAAACGGTTTAATAAATTTTTTTATTATCGGATAGGGATTTTGAAATATTAAATTTTAATGATTTATTCTGGTTTTTTGTTTAACCAGCTATTGAAAATGATTTTATTAGAATTATAAAACATAATAATGATTTAGGTGTATAGTTATACACCTGTTTAGATAAGAATTTTACGTTATTTCTTGCTTTTTAAATATTCAGTATACTCAATTTCAGCATCTTTAATGATTTGAGCATATCTTGACGATGCCTTTATTTTTTGAATTTCATAATTAAGTTTATCTTTTAAATGTGCATGTTTTTTATTGATATAATGATATTGTGTAATTGTATCAATTTGTGAAAAATAGAGAGTTTTTCTCAAATCTTCAGGGATTTTAAATCTACTGGAATTTATATCAATGACCAAATCAGTTCTTCCTGCCTGAAGTTTTAAAACAGCCATTTTAAAAGAATCAGTCATTTCAACTTTCATTCCTTTTGTATTGTTTATAGCCATCTGAAATCCTCGTAGGAAATTAATTGTATATGGT
>JBFZEW010000094.1:0-6573 GCA_041306665.1 Spirochaetota bacterium
GTAATGAAACCGGAATGATTTATTTAAATCATTCCGGTTTCATTACGCGATAGCGGCTTTAAATTTAACTTCATTCACCTCTGTCGCAAAGACCGTTTTCATCGATATCAGACCATCTGCTGCATGATGGCGATGAGCAGCACATTCCCTTAAAGCAAGAGCCGGAAAGATTAGCTGCAAGCTCCTTTTTATCTGCAGTATAACCTTGAAATTCCGCCTGATTTATGCCGGCACTTTCAGATTCCGGATTATTCAGCGTTTGGGCAGATATTATTCCTGCCGCGTTTATCAGAAATAGAAATAATGGCATCCATTTTTTTTTCATTTTTATCACCTCTCATTATTTTTTTTGTCATACAAACAATCCATTTCCAATGCAGAACAACATGCGTAAATGATAATCCTGCCATTGTTAGTCCTCCCCAGTCGTGAAACAGCGTAAAATAATACATTGGGAAATCCTTATAATTAAATCCGAATTTAAGAATTATACCTGGCCATTTTACAATTCCGGTAACAAATGTAACTATAAATGCTGCTAAAATTCCTACATCGATAAAATAATTTAAATATGCTTTTTTCATTTTTCCCTCTAAATTCTCTTGTGTTTTCAAAGTCTCAACGACTTTCACATGTAATATCTCGGATAAACGTAACAAAATTGTTTTTAAATGTAACTAAATGTAACAGAACAGCGGAAAATCATATATAATCCTGATAAAATCAATACTTGCGTTCATAAAGACATCAAAATGGTATTTATGAAGAATTATTATTTCATTATTCAACACAATGTAATCATAAAACAGTTACATTTAAAAAATCAGCATTATTTCATTATTGAGGATTTAATATAAAAAATGATTTACAGGTTTACTTCGCGGCAGATGGAATGTATTTTGTCATAAAAATAAATATTTTAGATTTGATATGTTGACATAATGACGATAATAAAATATAAAGATTAAAAGATTATTTTCGGGTAAAACATGCTGAAAAAGAAAAATGATAAAGTCCCGGCTACTGAATATACTGATGTAAGCGGTAAAAAATGGGTACAGACATCAGCCGAAGACCTGTTTTCAACTGATGAAATCAATAATATCATTAAATCCATTGAAAAGGAAACCTCCAGCAATGAGATAGTACTCGCTCATATTGATTTTAAAAAAGTTAACCGTGAATATTATGAAGCGCTCATGACAATGCAGGAAGAATTAAAAAATAAAGAAATAATGCTCCAGAAATTAAGCCGTGAAACAAAAATAATAATTGAAAGAAAAAACAAAAAACTTAACGAGCTTATTACATATATTAAAAAAATCCACATGGTAATCGCATTAAAGAAACTTGACAAGGAAGCGCTTGATAAAATAAACATATCTCCGGATGAAATTTTCAAGACGCATCTTCCTGCTGATGATGATTTATCAATTTCAAAAATTGAAAATACTCCGACTGAGGAAATTGATCTTGATGAAAATGGAGAAGAAATAGGATGAATTCCCTGAAAATATACAATACGCTTTCAAAAACCATTGAAACTTTTATTCCCGGGGGAGTAGAAAAAGAAAATATCGAAGATTATCCTGAGGTTTCAATTTATTCATGCGGACCTACTGTTTATGGATTTGCCCACATTGGTAATTTTAGAACTTTCAGTTTCAATGATTTGCTGAGACGTTATCTCAAATTTAAAGGCTATAAAGTCAATCATACCCTCAACTTAACTGATGTTGATGATAAAACAATAAACGGCGCGCAGAAAGAAGGCGTTTCACTTTCTGAATACACTCAGCGCTACATTGATTTATTTATGGAAGATTTGAAAACAATAAATATTGACGCATTTGAAAATTATCCTAAAGCGACCGAGTCGATTTCAGCGATGGAAGATATTATTTCCAGATTGGAACAGAAAGGACTTACATACGAAAAAGACGGATCAATTTATTTCGCTATTTCAAAATGGGATAAATACGGACAGCTCAGCGAACTTGAAAAACGGGAAATACAGACAGGTACGCGTTACGACACTGATGAATATGAAAAAGACGACATTCGCGATTTTGTTCTGTGGAAAGCTCCCAAAACCGATGATGAACCGCAATGGCAAATCAAACAAGGCGCAGGCCGGCCGGGATGGCACATTGAATGTTCCGCGATGATTAGACAAATTTACGCCTCAACAATTGACATTCACACCGGCGGAGAGGACTTGATTTTTCCGCATCATGAAAACGAAATCGCTCAAAGCGAAGCTGCGTACGATGAAAAATTTGTAAGATACTGGATGCACGTCAGACATCTGTTCGTCGAAGGCCAGAAGATGTCTAAGTCAAAGGGAAACTTTTTTACTATACGTGATTTAATTGAAAAAGGCTACTCAGCGCGGTCAATCCGTTATCTATTGTTTTCCGCACATTACAGAAAGCAGCTGAATTTCACGCTGGCAGGACTTGACGCCGCCAAGACGGCACTTTCTCGAATCGATAATTTTATATCAAGAGTAAATGCTTCAAACACTGAAAACAGCGGATCAGACGCACAAGTCGAGGCTGCATCAGAAAAACTTATAACTGCTTTTACCGAGAACATGGATGATGATTTAAACATTTCCGGCGCCATGGGACATTTATTCGACTATGTTCATGAAATAAACACAATGATAGACAAAAAAGGCATTACGGCTAAATCAGCTGGTCTTGTCAACGGAACGCTGTTAAAAATAGATTCTGTTTTCGGATTTATTTTTTTTAAAGAACAGGCGGATGATTCCTTCGATTGCTCACGCATTGAAAAACTCATAATAGAACGTAAAGAAGCAAAATCTGTGAAAAATTTCGCAAAATCTGATGAAATCAGAAATCTGCTCCTTAGTGAAGGAATTATTCTGGAAGACGGAAAAGACGGGACTACAACATGGAAGAAAAAATAATATTCGGCCGTAATCCAGTGCTTGAATATCTGAAAAATTGTCCCGAAGATATTTTTTCGCTCATGATTGCCGAAAATATTCACGGCAAGGTAATTGATGACATTGAAATTCTTGCCAAGAAAAACAGCATACGCGTCACTAAAACAAATAAAAAAGAAATGGACAAACTCACATCTGATTTAAATCATCAGGGAATAGCTCTCAAATTAAAAAAAGTTTCTCCTAAGATCAGCGACTACCATGACTTAATCGAAGACGTCATTAAATGCAAAGGCGTAATTGTTTTTCTGGATCAGCTCACTGATCCGCAGAATATTGGCGCGATCATCCGCAATGCAGAAGCATTGGGAGCAAAAGGGGTTGTAATGCCGAAGGCGAACACTCCGGACATCAATTCAACAATCGTAAAAACTTCAGCTGGCGCAACGGCATATCTTCCAGTCCTGAAAGTTTCCAATGGAGCGCAGTTTCTTGACGAATGCAGAAAAAACAACATCTGGATAATCGGTTCATCGGATAAGGCGACTGTTGATATTTCAAAAATTAAAGAATACCTCCCTGCTGTTCTTGTTATTGGAAACGAGGGGACAGGAATGAGACGGCTCACCGGTGAAAAATGCGACATTACTGTTCGGATTGAAATGCGCGGAAAAATTTCATCGCTTAACGCGTCAGTCGCAAGCGGTATTCTTCTTCATGAATTATTAAAGAACTAACGAGAATAAAATGAAATTCAAAGAAAAATCTTCACTTTACAGACTCGCTGAACTAGCTGCCGAACTCCGCTCCGAAAAAGGCTGTCCCTGGGACAAAAAGCAGGATCACATGAGCCTTCGTAAATATATAATTGAAGAAGCCTATGAAGTAATCGATGCTATTGAATCGCAAAAAGACAAAGAGATAATCGAAGAGCTGGGTGACCTGCTTTTTCAGATTTTCGCGCATTCCCAGATTGCTGCCGAAGAAAGCCGCTTCACAGTAGATGATGTTGCTGAAGGAATTATCGCGAAACTGATTCACAGGCATCCGCATGTATTCGGAACAGATTCAGTTGAAACTCCGGAAGAAGTTCTTGAAAAATGGGAAAAAATCAAAAAAGAAGAAAAACGGAAAACTGAAAAATTACTTTTAGACAGCGTGCCGAAACATCTGCCAGCGCTGCTGAAAGCGTTCCGCATTCAGGAAAAAACTTCGCGCGTCGGATTTGACTGGGAAAACATTGAAGGACCGATTGAAAAAATCGAAGAAGAACTCAATGAACTTAAAAACGCCTGGAAAAATGAAGACAAGGAAAATCTGAAAGAGGAATTAGGCGATATTTTATTTTCAATCGTGAATGTTTCGCGTTTCCTGGACATCGATCCTGAAGAAGCGCTTCAGAACACAAACGCTAAATTCATTAAACGTTTTTCCGCGATTGAAAAAAAAGTCGATGAAAGAAATTTGAAATTCGAAGACCTTACTTTAAAAGAATTGGATGAAATGTGGAACGAAGCTAAAAAAGACGGGAGATAACTACTTTATTTCTTTAATCATTTCAACGACATCCGTAATTATG
This sequence comes from Spirochaetota bacterium, assembly GCA_041306665.1. Taxonomy (GTDB): domain Bacteria; phylum Spirochaetota; class UBA4802; order UBA4802; family JAFGJZ01; genus JAFGJZ01. The sequence goes on from JBFZEW010000094.1 coordinate 4,497, forward strand.
CGAGAAAGTGTTTCATTGCTGAGCCCTGCACCGCCGAATTTCGAACGGGATAGAAGATCCTGAATCTGATCAAGCTCATTTGAATCAAATCCTTTCTGTTTTAAATAAGCGATACTGCGTTCAATTACTGAAACAATTTTATTTCTATCGCTGTTTCTCAAAGCCTTTTTCAATTCAACGATGCATTCATTACCGTTCAAAACGGCAGCTTCTCCGGATAATTTTTCACTCACGCGTTTTTTCAATTCAGATGTTTTTCTTTCATTCGTTAAATTTTCAATTGACGATTTTTTCCTTTCATAAATCAGAAATACGACAAATACTGCCGCTGAAAGGAATATCATTACGGATGATCCGATTATTACTGCTAAGATTTTTCCATTTCCTGAATTTATTGAATTTGTTGTCTCGGTACTATCCTCAGCGTTTGGTTCCTTAGAAAATTTTAAATTTATAGCTCCGGTTTCGAGTCTAATGAATGATTTAGTTTCAGGATTAAAAGTATTGATATAAATATTGTTTATCGCACACTCATTTTCTTCGCCGGGAATAACCGTAAAAGCGTAAGTGTAACTTCCCGCAATATCATTGCCTTCAATTTTTAGATCAGCGTCATTAACTGATGAAAGTACTTCGAAGGAGGATGGTTTTTCAACTATCCACTCGATAGGCATGACAAAATTTCCCTTTCCGCTGAGTTTCATTTCGAAAGAGGCTTCATTATCAGTTTTTTTTATTTTATTTTTATCGAACTCAAGATTATAAACGCCTGTATAAACATTTCCGCTGACGATGCCGGGAAGAGTCTTCACTTCCAGTTTTTTCCCTTCAAACTTTTCATTTTTTTGGACAACTGAAAAACCTTCCTGAACATAATATTGCGCTTTACCGCCGCTGATTAAAAAATTACCGTGAGCAAGAGGAATGTAGATATATGTCTGTATGTGCTTCCTGTAGAAAATTTCTCCATTTGAGTTAAACCTTGTGTCTTCAATTTTTTCAGTTACTGATTTAACATAGAACTTAGATTCATCAGTATCATTCTCAATTGAACTAATTTTAAGACTTTCAGGCGAATTTGTAACAAGATACAATCTGACCGCGACAGGCTGGCCCAGAAATATTTCCTTTTTTTCCGCAACTGCTTCGAATTTCACCTGAGTGGCTGTTCGTCTTGATGATAAATTATCGTCTTCTGCAAAAAGCTGATCAAAAACGCTTTTCGGCCTTTTTTTAACATCAGCGCTTACTTCGATTTGAAACGAATCAGAACTGTATTCTTTGCCGTCCGCGAGGAATTTAACCGGTGGAATGACATACTTACCTTCCTGAAGTCCTGTAACTCTGTATTGAAGAATAAAACCTGCCCAATAATTTCCGTTTACCCACTGGCGTGAACGTGTAATTCCAGCGTAACCGAATCCAAGCCCTTTAATTTCAGGAAGACTGACAGCTTCAACTTTACCGGCATCGGAAACTTTAATTTGAAAAATAATGCTTTCATTGATGCCGATTATGTTTGCATCAACTTCAGTCGAAACTTCGATAGCTAAAAGATTTACTGTAAAAATTAAAATTATTACCGTAAGAAATATTTTACCAGTCTTTTTCAAGAACCTGCACTCCGTTTTCATCTTTACTCTTCATTTTTTTGACAGGCATGTTCTGATAATCTTTCAGAATTTCATCAATCTGTTCCTGACTCAACTCGCCTGCTGCTGAATTCTGATTTGGATTTTTGCCATCTTTATTGTTTTCTTTGTTTTTGTCATTCTCTTTCTGATCTTTCTCATTCTGTTTGTCATTTTTGTTCTGATCTTTTTTATCGTCCTGCTTTTGTTCTTTCATAAGATTCTCAAGATTATTTCTCGCGTTTTGATAATTAGGATCAATTTTTAAAGCGTTCATGTACGCATCAGCCGCTTTCGCTACATCGCCTGAACGGGAGTACATATTACCCAGATTATAAAATGCTTTTTTCTGAACATCCTTATTTTCTGATTTCAAAGCTTGAAGAAAATATTCCTGCGCAATGTCAGCATTCCCTTTCGCGGAATATGCTGTTCCTTTGTTAAAT
>JBFZEW010000095.1:0-4203 GCA_041306665.1 Spirochaetota bacterium
TGGACGCAGAAAGAAAATATAAGTAATAAAGAACACTGGATAACGAAAAGTTGACAGCGATTACATCTCTAACCATTATCTGATTTCAGACACTGACATAAAGGCAATGAATAGTGAAAAATGAATAATGAAAAATGAATAATGAAAAGTAAAACGACACTGACACACAAAGGAGTTATATAATGAAAATTATTATAAAATATACAGTAATCTGTTTTATAATTACAGTAATTTCAATATCCATTTATTCACGAGTGACTGAAATCACTTATGAAAACGCTATTGTTAAGGAAGAAACAAAAGATTACACTGTATTTGCCAAACCGGATGGAACGGTTATTACAAAGACTAAAATCAGTGAAAAGGCAGTTTTCGCGGATGGAACTGTAATTGAGTTTAATCATGAAACCGGTATAAAGGAAGCTCTATATAAAGATGGATCAAAATTGATTGTTGATTATCCAAAAGGGCTTCGTACTTCAATTACTGCAGATGGAGTCAAACAGGTTTTCGATTATAATGGAAAAACTTTATATGGTGACGAGATAGCTGAGATTAGACGAAAAGTTCAAACGGATCCGGTATTGGTTGAGTTTATATTTAATCCTCTTAATTCTGATGACCTTCCTGATGAAATAACGATGAAGGTATTCAATAAAGTTTTTGATGTTTTGTATCAGAAAACAGCCACTGCTAAATATGAAAACAAAAATCCATTAATTATCGAAATGGGATATTGCCATTTTGGAAATTACGGTAAATGCTACAAAACGGTAAATAAAATTCGAGTTAGTTTTATGCAAAAAGGAAAAGTATTAAAGACATTTGAAGGCAGCAGTTTATTGTTGAAAGATGATGTTAAGTTGAAAGAATTTACGGATCAGATTGCCGAGTATTTTAAAGGAATCTAAATGTAAGGGAATCTCATAAATTGCAATTTAATGTTTCTTTGTTGGAACAAGTACAGTTTTTTAGAGGTTCCCATAAAAAAATGACATGTAAACAAAATGAATGTGTTTAAAAAAATTATCAGTTTATCTGATGAAATTGATTTTAGCGGAAAAAAAATAAAGCAATCCGCAGTAATCGTGCCCTTCGTAAAAGTAAATAATACTGAAAGTGTTCTTTTTGAAATTCGATCTGATAAAGTTCCTCAGCCGGGTGAAATCTGTTTTCCCGGAGGAAATCGAAATTCTGCTGACATCTCATTGCGGCATACAACTGTCCGGGAAACTTCTGAAGAATTGGGTATAAAAGAATCCTCTATTGCAAATGTAACTTCACTGGGTGTATTGCATTCTTCAATCGGCAATGAAATTCATATTTTTACAGCTGAATTAAATATTTCTTCAATTATTGATTTGAATATAAACAAAGATGAAGTGGAGAAAGTATTTGTGATTCCGGCTGAATATTTCATGAGCAATGTACCGGAAATTTATTCAGTCAATGCTGTAATTTCACCTTTCAAGGACGGAAAAGTTACTTTTCCTGCCAAGGAGTTGAATCTGCCTGTAAAGTATCACTCTGACTGGGGATTCGATGAAAAAAAAGTGTATGTTTATAAAACTGAGCATGGAGTAATCTGGGGAATAACCGCGCAGATAATTCATGAAATTTACAATGCATGTTTTTAATGACTGTCTTCTGCTGATATACTTATACAAGAAACATTGTGTTGTAATTACGGAAAGTGTATTTAAATATTGGATCAAAAATTATTGCTTCAATGAGATGTTTTTCGTCTTCATCAGCGAAAACATTTTCATTTGAAAAATGCTGAATAATATTCTGCGGATTTTCAGTTTCACGTATTTTATTAACCAGAAAGGCAATGCGGTTCATATCTCTTTTGCTGATTGGTAGCGCTTTTTCTTTTTCAAGTGAACTTTTATTTTTATATTTATTAATCATATCATTTAGTTTGCTGATGTTTTCCATCTCTTTTTTGTATCTGTTAAAAAACTTATGAATTGTCTCATCAACTTCAAGTTCCATACTCATAACTATTATATATTGAAAAAGACGGTAATTTTTAACAAGAATGTTTTTTATTGCATCATCGGGAAGTTTTGTGAAAAATTTAATAAATTCGAGAATGTTGCTTTTTTTAGAAAAATAATGGTTAAGTCCTTTGGTGTCGAGTTTTGAGAGAACATAAAGCATAAGCATTTTATCGTGAGAAACATAATCAGACTGAATCAGAAGCTCAAGAAGTTTTTTCTGGTCAATGAAAAAGAGAAACTCATCGAAAATAATTTCTGTCGAAAGATCATTCATGGTGCAGAATCCGAATATGTAAATTACTATCTTTTCAAGTAAACTAATTGACAGTCTTTCTGAATTTATGAAGTTCTGAATGTTTTTATTATCACGAAATAGAAGAAGATAATATAGAAATAATTGAAATTCTTCATGATCTTTCTGATCCATTGCACATTGAATTAAATCAATCATTTGATTTTCATTCATGGATTCGAAGTATGTACGAACGCGATTAATATGAGGCATTAATGACTTATCTAATGAAGTTTCAAATAAAAATTTATGATAACTGTCCATTTGGTTTTCTTTATTCATAATATATATCATTGCATATGTAATGATATACTGCAAGGAATTTTTATCAGTGTCACTTATCAGTTATCAGTTAATGGTTAGAGGTTAATGGTTAATGGTTAGTGATTAGTATAATATCGCTCAAGAATGTCCGCGTCTTTAATTATTCATTGTTTTTATGTCTTTGCGTGAAACTTAATGTAATCGCATCCATTTTAACTTAGTTCTTGATTTTTTTGTGTAATGAATTATAGTTATCTATATAAAAGAAAAAATGGAATTAAAATGCTGAATAATGATATTTTAAGGCAGATGAGATATTTGCTGGATATTAGCGATAAAAAGTTTACTGAGATTTTCATTCTTGGCGGAGCTGAAATAGAGAAAGATGAGGTTTGTGCTTTTTTAAAAAAAGACGATGACGCAGAATATAAGCCGTGCAATGACCGATTGATGATTTCATTTCTTGACGGTTTGATTAGTTTGAAGCGCGGGAAAAAGGATGTTGCTGAAAGCGGACTTGAAAAACAGAAAAAATTAACTAACAATGAAATTTTCAAAAAACTTAGAATTGCTTTCGAACTTAAAGATGATGATATTATTGAAATATTGCATACACAGGACGTTTTAATGTCGAAATCGGAACTTTCCGCTTTCTTCCGGAAAGTTGGGCATGAAAATTTCAAAGAGTGTAAAGATCAGTTTTTACGGAAATTTTTACGCGGTTTAACGGGAAAATTTAGATCTATTAGCTAACAGGTACGTTGCAGGTACGTTGCAGGTACGTTGCAGGTACGTTGCAGGTACGTTGCAGGTACGTTGCAGGTACGTTGCAGGTACGTTGCAGGTACGTTGCAGGTAAAAATACTGCTTTTCAAAAAAAAAGTCAAAAAAATCAGAAAAATTTTTACATTTTTTTCAATTTTTTCGTTTATATAGTAGGACAACAAAAAGGAGAAAAACAATGAAACTTTTAGTTAATATTGATCGCGATCGAATAACCTCACATGTTTATTCCCGCTGCATCAATGGAAATTCCTTAATGGAAAACTACTGGTACAAGCAAATGCTAACTGACATTTTTCTACAAATCAAAAAGAAAATCAATTTTGAATTGCATGCTTTAACGATTCTAGACAATCATTTTCACGCAATAATTACTACCCCCAACAATGACGAAATTTTACCCGACATAATGTTTAGAATTAAAAGAAATTTTGCAATTAATTATAATAAAGTCAACAACCTGCGTGGTCCATTTTGGAATGAAAGATACGGCAGAAAACATATCGAATTAGCTGATGATCCAGAAAAATATCTGCTGACCTTATTATGGTATTTAGCATATAATCCTATCAGAAAAAATTATACCGATTCCGCTGGAAAATATAAATTTGATACAATCAATTACTATTTAAATGAAAACTATAAAAAGAATTTACCTATTTCGCTTCATGAAACTTATTTAGCGCTAAGTGACAATTCAGCAGAAAGAATTAAATTATTCAAAGAATATGAAGATAATTACAAGCATTTACTGTTAGATAGTAAATGGCACGAAGGAGTTCTTGACTTTTTTTGAATATGTGCTTTTCAAGGCTACGTTACAGCTACGTTACAGCTACGTTACAGCTACGTTACAGC
>JBFZEW010000096.1:0-7134 GCA_041306665.1 Spirochaetota bacterium
TATCCGGCATTCAGCCTTCCGGTCAATTACATATAGGCAATTACCTTGGAATGATGAAACCAATGATTGAACAGCAGGAAAACAATGAACTGTTCTGCTTCATTGTCAACTATCATGCAATGACAACGCTTAAAAACGCAGAAGAGCTTAAAGCAAATACTTTGAATGCAGCGATGGATTTTCTTGCGCTTGGACTTGATCCCGATAAATGTTTCTTCTGGGTGCAGTCTGACATTCCCGAAATACAGGAACTCTCATGGATTTTGAGCTGCAGCACTTCTCTTGGTCTGCTGGAACGAAGCACTTCATATAAAGACAAACTCGCAAAAGGAATCGTTTCAAACGCGGGTCTGTTCACCTACCCTGTTTTAATGGCAGCTGATATTCTAATGTTTCAGGCTGAAAAAGTTCCGGTCGGGAAAGACCAGAAACAACATCTTGAAATTGCCCGTGACATTGCGATTTCATTTAATTCGACTTATGGCGAAACATTTACATTGCCTGAACCGGTTATCAAAGAAGAAATCGCCATAATACCGGGAATTGACGGCCAGAAAATGTCAAAGAGCTACGGGAACACAATCTGCATGTTCGAGGAAGAAAAATCTCTCAGAAAAAAAGTAATGAAAATCGTGACAGACTCAAAAGAGATAAACGAGCCGAAAGATCCAGACAAATGCAATGTTTTTCAGATTTACAAACTGTTCGCTTCACCGTCTCAGATAGATGATTTAAAAAAAAGATATCTTTCCGGCGGACTTGGATACGGCACAGCAAAAACAGAACTTTTTGAAATTCTTCTCAATTACTTTGGACAATACAGGGAGAAGCGTGCTGCGTTTGCAGCTGATCCTGACTCCGTAAAAAAGATTTTAAAAAATGGTGCGGATAAAACAAGAGAAGTCGCATTTAAAACTTTAAATAAAGTCCGAGCAAAAGTGGGAATAAATTACTAAAAATACGAAAGACAGTGATCAGTTGATTAGTGATAAGTGACGAGCGGATGACAAGCTTTCGACTTTACAATGCTGAAAGAAACACTTTTCTGCTTTGAAAGCAATAGAATATTTCCTTCATTTCTATAAGCCAAAGATATGTCATCCTCTTTCACTTTGCCATTGCTGCTTATTTCTTAACAATTACAAAAAACTGCGAACCTGAACGCTTCACCATGAGAAGAAGAGTATCATTCTTTTTAAGTTCATCCATTGTTCTGTAAAAATCCTTCGCATTTCGTATATTGATTTCATCAATTTTTACGATTAAATCTCCGGGTCTGAGCCCCGAATTCGCAGCCGGCGAATTTCTTGTTATTCCGCCGACGACCACTCCATATTTTCCTCTGATCTGAAATTTATATGCTAAATCCTCATTAATATCTTCAACTGTAATTCCAAGATCATTCATCTGTTCGTTATTCTTCGCGATAATGTTTTTATCCGGCATTTTAGTAATTGCGATGGAAACATCCATTTTTTTCCCTTCGTGGAACAACTGTAGTTTAATTACAGTGCCCGGCTTCAAATCTGCGATTTTTCTGCGCAACTCCTGCATGCCTGATACTTCTTTCCCATCAAGACCCAGGATAATGTCTCCCGGCATTAACCCTGCCTTTTCAGCCGGAGATTCTTTTAAAACTTCCGAAATTATAGCCCCTTTTAATGAAGGTGCTTTAAATTTTTCAGCGAATTCAGGCGTCAACTCCTGAATTGATACGCCTAACCATCCTCTATCGACACTGCCTTTACTTATAAGCTGATCAGATATTTTCTTAACCATGTTGGAAGGGATTGAAAATCCGAGCCCCATTGAACCGCCGCTTTTTGAAACAATAGCAGTATTGACGCCGATTAACTTTCCGTAAATATCAACCAGCGCGCCGCCTGAATTGCCCGGGTTAATAGCCGCGTCAGTCTGGATTAAATTTTCATAATCGGCAAGTCCAAGATTCTCACGCTGAATTGCGCTTATAATTCCCATTGTGACTGTATGCGAAAATCCTAGCGGATTTCCAATCGCTATTGCAATTTGACCCGGTTTGATTTTATCTGAATCAGCAAATTGAATTACAGGAAGTTTGGCCGGTACAGTTCCTTTTATTTTAATTACGGCAATGTCGGTCGCAGGATCTGTTCCGACTATTTCAGCCTCGTATGTTTTTTTGTCATAAAGAGTGACTTCAATCTTAATCGCGTTTTCAATTACATGATTATTCGTGACAATGCTGCCTTTAGCATCGATTATTATTCCAGACCCGAAAAATTTCTGCTCGGAAGGATTCTGCGGAACATTATTAAAAGAAAAAAGATATGTAGATGAAACCGGAGCTTTCTGAACTGAAATGCTTACTACCGCTGGAAGAACTTTTTCAGTTACTTTCTGCAGATCATTGTTCATTTTTTCAAGATCTGTCGCATAAATGAATGAAGGTATTATGAGCATGGTAATTATTGCGTTAAAATATAATTTTTTCATATTTCTTCCTGTAATAAAAAATATTTCCCTTAATATGATTCAGTTGTAAAAAAATTGTTACAAAACACAAGTATTATTTTAATTGACTAAATTCAAAATCTATATTTAAATATTAGAATACTATGGAAAATATATTATCAATACGAAAAGAAATTTTTATCAGCAGCGGAGTTATCGATCAAATCGACCTCCCTTCTGACTGCGCGTATCATCTCTTCGATGCTGATATTGCCGATAAAATCAAAGAAACTGTCGCTAAAGCGGCTAAGAAACCCTTTATCGCGCTTATTTTCATCAATGAAACCGATTATTATTTATTAAAAGATATCGTTTACAAATTTCAAAGCGATTATTTCATCTACAATTTCATGCTTCAAGTTAACACGGATAATGAACAGAATCCTGTTTTTAATAACAGCGACATTGGACACATCTGGCATGGACGAATTTCAAAATCAGAATTTACTTTTACTTTAAAAAACACACTTCACGTACTGACGGAACGATACATTGACAATTTCAACACTTCACACAGCCTTGCGCAGCTGATTGACATGAAACAGGATCAGGAAGATTTAATTAATATCGGCCGCAGTCTTTCCATTGAAAAAGACCCTGAAAAACTTCTTCGTCTGATATTAAATTTAAGCAAAAAAATAACCGGCGCCGACGCTGGCAGTCTTTATCTTGTTGAAGAAAAAACAGGCGGCGGCAAACAAATCAGGTTTAAATATTCTCACACATTTTCAAAACCGATTCCGCTTGAAGAATTTGTTCTTCCCTATGATACTTCTTCAATCGCAGGATATGTCGCTATAACCGGCAACATTTTGAACATTCCTGATGTTTATAAACTTTCACCGAAAGATCCGATTTCCTTCAACAACAGTTTTGACAGTAAAAACAATTACAGAACAAAATCAATGCTCGCGGTGCCAATGCGCAATCATACAGACGAAATTATCGGCGCGATTCAGCTGATTAACTGCAAAGAATCCGGCGATCCGCGTTTTTCTACCGGCAATGAAGCCTTTGAAATTGAACTTAAAACTGATGATGATTTCGAAAACACGGTTACGAAATTCCACGCGAGATATGAACATTTAATGGAATGTATCGCGGGTCAAGCGGCAATTGCCATTGAAAACAACAGAATGATCAAGCAGATTGAAAAACAGTTTGAAGAATTCGTGAAAGCGTCGGTAACAGCAATAGAGTCACGAGACCCCGCTACTTCCGGTCACTCGTTCAGAGTCGCCGAAATATGCACGAAACTCGCGTCAGCGGTAAACAATGAATCCACGGGGCAATTCAAAGATTTCATTTTTATTGAAAGTAAATTAAAAGAGCTCGAGTATGCCGCTCTTCTTCACGATTTCGGCAAAGTATATATCGATCTCGCAATTTTCATGAAATCGAAAAAACTTTTTCCGAAAGAACTTGAAAATCTTCTTCTTAAATTCAACTATTTATACCGTTATGTTGAACTTCAATTTCTCGTAAAAAACATGGAAACAAATGATGAAAACAATAATCATGTAAATATTCGATTAGATGAAAAAGTAAATAGAGACAGACAGATTATGCTTGATAAAATCATCACCATGAAAAAAACAATTCTCAGCCTGAATGAGCCGACAATTCTGGATGATGATCCGATAAAAATGATTGATACAATCAACCGCGACATCAAACAGATTGAATGCTATGACATTGAAGGCCATTTCATCGAAATAATCAACGGCTACGAAAGAACAAATCTTAGCATACGCCGCGGAAGCCTGAATGATGAAGAACGCCGTGAAATTGAAAGTCACGTAATGCACACTTATAATTTCGTGAAAAGAATTCCATGGCCGCCCGAGTATAGAGACATTCCGGAAATAGCGTACATGCATCATGAAAAAAATGACGGAAGCGGTTATCCGAATCATTTAAAGGAAAAGGACATTCCGCTTGCCGCGCAGATAATGGCAATCGCGGATATTTACGACGCTCTTACAGCGACTGACAGGCCATATAAAAAAGCAATACCGCATGAAAAAGCTGTTAAAATACTTACAGAGGAAGCTGAACATGGAAAGCTGAATAAAGATCTTGTTGAACTTTTCGTTAAATATGAAATTAACATTAATACATTAGAATATCAAAAAAAATATCTCGCAGCAGAAAATCAGCCTATTTAAAAATATTATTTTCCGACGGAAAAACATTTTTCTCGACATCTGAACAGTATTCATTCAACGCGGTAAGAATTTCATCATTAAAATTTCTGTATTTCTTTAAAAATTTCGGATTAAAGTTCCTGTTAAAACCAAGCAGATCATTTATTACAAGAACCTGGCCGTCAACATATCTTCCCGCTCCGATGCCGATTGCCGGTATGGCGATTGATTTTGAAATTTCGGCGGCAAGTTCCTCAGGAACAGCTTCAAGAACAATGGCAAAAGCGCCCGCACTTTCAAGCGATTTCGCGTCGGAAATCATCTTTGCCGCTTTGTCTTCTTCACGACCCTGAACTTTGAACCCGCCGAACTTATGAATGCTCTGCGGCGTTAGCCCCAGATGTCCCATTACGGGAATTGAAGCTTGAGTTAAAAGTTCAATCCTTCGGCAAAATTCAGCACCGCCTTCAAGCTTTACGGCATGACATTCGCTTTCCTTGAAAATTCGGCCGCAGGTTTTCAAAGTATCTTCATCTGAAACATGATAGCTCAGAAAAGGAAGATCCGTAATCATAAACTTGTCTTTTGCACCGCGTTTAACTGCTTTTGAATGATATATCATTTCATCTGGCGTGACCGGAATTGTACTTTCATGGCCGCAAAAAACCATTCCCAGCGAATCTCCGACAAGTACCGCGTCGATGCTGCTTTCATTTACAATCGCTGCGGTTGAATAATCATACGCTGTAATGACAGTAATTTTCTCACTTTTCTGTTTTTTCAATTTAAAATCATTTATGTTCATCATTATAAATATCCTTATATTTTTTTCCGCACTCCGGACAGACAAGATTTTCATCAAGCTCAATCAGCTGTTTTAAAATAAAGTCCCTGTTGTGAATGGCCTTGTGCGGAACAGTAAGAAACTCATTATTTAATATTATATCATCATACAGCAGAAGGTCAAGATCAATTATTCTCGGCCCTTTTTCAATAGTCTTTTCGCGCTTCATTTTTTTTTCAACTAACTGCAGCGTGTTGAATAAATCAACAGGAGAAACTTCAGTCTCAACAATAATAATCTGGTTTAAAAAATCAGGCTGGTCTGTGAAATCAACCGGAACAGTTTCTTCAATGACGCTTTGACAAACAATTCTGATGAAATTCTGTTCAAGGAGGCTGTGCGCCAGATTAATATTGTTTAGCCTGTCGCCCAAATTCGTACCTATCCCGATAAAGGCTTTTGACATTATTTTTCCACGCGCTTATCAGGTCCGGAAATTTCAATTATGTAGCACATTTCCTTGATGCGGGACAGAATTCTTCCTTCGGAAAGTTCTTTCATTGAAATGTTCGGATCTATGTTAGAAGTAAAAATAGTAAATTTTTCAGCTTCATATCTTGCATCAACAAGATTGTATAAAGTCTCCTGCTCCCATGCTGAATCTCTCTGGATTCCGAAATCATCAACAACGAGAATATCGACTTCGGCAAGCTCCCTCTCGATTTTCGAAGCCATTCCATACATCGCGTTACCTTCAACAAATGTTGAACGGAGTTTGCCGAAAAAATTACGCGAAATTTTCATGAATTTTCCGCTGACACAGTGCGTCGCAATCAGCTCAGTCAGAATTATTGTTGAAAGAAAAGTTTTTCCAGTTCCGGGATTTCCCCACAGAAAAAGCCCCCTTTCGATGTCAGGGAATTTAGTAATTATGGAATACGCTGCCTTTTTGGCTCTTTCATCATTTTTATTGCGCACATTAAATTCATTTAGAAAACGCCATTGATATTTTTTGTCAATTCCCGATTCACTGTAAATTGAATTAATACGGGAGATTCTTAAACGGACTTCGCGGCATGTACACTGCTTGATCTTTCCGTCCTCAGTGTAAAAATACGGCTCCTCACCGCCGCATTTGCATGCAGGTTGAATACATTTTGGACACACTGAAAGCGGGTCATTACCCATTACATAAGCTTCGGTGTTTTTAATGAGCCCCTCATGGTTGCAATATGAGCAATATTTAGCGTTTTTATCATTTTTAGTTGAATTCATTCAATAATCCGATTATATTTATTATGGGAACTTCCAAAATCCGGTATTTATTTTTTCAAAAAATCATAAATACCGGTTTTATCAGCACATCTGCAGACATGGGAATATTAAAACAATAGTATTTAGAAGTTCCTTTATATTGAAAAAAACGTTATTATCGGTAATTGTCAATAAAATAATATTAAATAATCAGATATGAAATACCGATATTTAAAAAAAGAATAATTTAAGAGGTCTTTCACATGAGATCAAAAATACTTCATAAAATAACTATATTAACGGCAATTTGCTGCTTTTTGTTGCTTCAGGCAATAATAATCAGTGCGCAAACCGCAGCCCCGGATAACGCCGAGGCGGAAGAAAATCCAGCGATGAGCGCTGAAGAACTTCCATCCGATTTAGGCGGCTGGCGCGTTGAAGATTATAAACCTTACA
>JBFZEW010000097.1:0-8155 GCA_041306665.1 Spirochaetota bacterium
TAATCTTGGCAATCATATAATAAAACTCCTCATTCTGATTTTCCGAGCCACACCTACTATGTCAAGCAGTGACTGCATTTTTTTCAATTCTTCGTAAATAATTTCATCTTTCCAAATTCTATAAAATACTTTAATCCATTTATTAGTCAGGGCTCTAACTGCGGCAGAATGAGTCTTTCCTTTTTGACTATCGTAGTATTCTCTTGCCCACGTTGAAAATTGTAAAGTATAAAATGCAAATTTATATAAAATTGCTCTGGCGGTTTTGTTGCAAGCCTTACGCATTATGACCTTGTGATACGTACCACTTTGATAATTCTTAGGTGCTGTTCCGAATAAACATTGCGCACTGTTATAATTGTCAAACCTGTCCTTGTTATCACCAAACAGAGCAAGAAGCTTGCAAGCCAACACTTCATCGGCTCCCGGTATCTATTTAAAGATTTTGCCCAATCGATGTGAATCGGTTATTTTATTCATTTCTGATTCTATCTCTTTCAGATTTCTATTTATCACAAACAGCAAATCACAAAGGCACTGCACTTCAATTCGATAAGCTAATTCAACATCTTCGGAAATTAACTGATTATATTTTCTGATTTTCCGGATAATTCTATCAATATAATCCTGCCTTCTATAGCGATTGACTTTCCGTACTTTGTGATCCAGAGATGAGTTATCAATTCCAATAAAATGTTCCATGACAACAACCTCCATTACTTTAATTTCTTCTGACTGCTTATATTGTTTTTTTCGACCCGCTATAAACAGTCAGAAGATTTGGAGAGGCTGTTGTGACGAGAGCCTTATTCGAGGCAGGACGGCGTTAGCCATGACTTTTTACAATCAAATCACAGCATCATCAATGGCAATTGCAAAGGAAAGACAGTTAGAGCATCAGCTTTGAAACAATGCGGATATTTAACTCGCACGCGTTTGCTGTGCTTTTTACTTTTTAATAACGCCATGCATTTTTATATTAAGTAAAAAGATTTTTAATGTAATTCTGTTATTAGCTTTATTTTTTTTAATTTGAGATTTGATATTTTTTAACAAGTCTTTTCTGTCCCACTCAACAGCAGGCTTTCCGCCGAAATATTCTGCCTGCACAATTTTATTCAACTCCTGGAATTTACTTTTTAAATTCACATTTTCGATTAACTGAATGTTTTCCCCATCGGTGAGAAATTCTGAAAATTTAATTTCTGATAAACCAAGCATTTTAACTGAATAAACATAAAACACTGTTAATGATGTCTTGTTGGAATTAATCGCTAAACTGAAAAAATAATTAAATATAATGATTAAAATAAAACCTGCCGTGAAAATTAAAAATACTGTTAACGCTACCGCGGCGGCAGATAAGAAAAATTTTCTCATATTGTACTGATTTCTGATTTTTGATCTATTTGCTTCAGCCTTTTCAATTTCATTTTCACTGATTTCAATTCTTTTTTCCTGAGACGAACCGGCATCAATATCATTTCTCGCGACAGAAAGACCGAACTGCCTGAAAAACCACTGCTCATAGGAAGCGGAAGGCGTGACATCGGCATTTTCCCAGACAGCGTATTTTTCATTATCAATATATTCAATCCACGCATGCGCCATGCTGTTTGTCACAAGATATGTGTTTTCGCCGCTTGTTAACGGCTGCATTTTATAACCCTCAATATATCTAGCAGGCACTCCGGCTGCTCTTGCCAAAACAACGGCGGCTGTTGAAAAATAAACGCAATAACCTTTTTTTTCGGTAAACAGAAAATGTTCCACGAATTCCGAACCTTCCGGAATTTTTCCGACGTTTGCGTCATAGGCGAAATTATGCTGAAGATACATTGAAATCGCGTTTATTTTTTCACGGTTTGTCGCGTAACTGCCGCAGATTTCAGCGCTTAAGTTTCTGATACGAGAATCAAGATTATCCGGAAGCTGGAGATATTTCCGCTTTTCCATCTCTGTCATTGCGGATGTAAATGAAGGTTCAAAGTTAACTGTCGCATAATCATAATTTTTATCGAATTCATAATAAAAAACATCGTAAAAATTATTGATGCTGATATTTTTTTTGTTTATGAAAATATTATCCTGAATCTGTTCAATACTGCTGTCATCCGAAACAATGCTGAATGTATTAAGCGGTGAAAAATAGGATGATGTATTTAAATTAATGTGCTGAACGCGGATTTTTTTTGTCGCTACTGCCGACTTGTTCAATTTCAGCCTGTTATCCATTCCTTTATCGTTTGAATATTCTAAAATTTCGGATAAAGTCCATTTTTTGCCTGTATAGAAATCGTAAGCAGCTCCGCGCAGATAATGCGCGCTGTCGCCTTCAACTTTTAATACGACAGAATTATCAATAATGATTTTACCGCCAAGATTGCCGTCTTTACTGAACCCTGTCATTTTGAAATTAAATCCGGAAAAATTTTCCGACATGAAAACATTCCAAATTTTACCCGTAAGTTTCTTCCCGGGTTTAAATTCCAAAAATGGAAATGAAAAGAAAAGAACCGTGAAAACAATTAAAACAGTGAAAATAAAAATAAAGCGGAGAAATGATTTTTTTTCGATTGAAATGAAATTTATTCTATTTTTATTTATGAAAACACCCGCGAAGAAAAAAGAAACAAAAATATAAACGGCGGAAATAACCGCGATGTTTCTTTCAAAACCTGAAACAGATAGTCCGTAAAAAATTAAAAGATTCAGAAAAACGACAAAAGTTCCTTTGCGGTGATTAATTAAAAAAAGCTGGAAAAAATTTAAAATAAAAATTGCGGGCAGAAGAAGAAGTTGAATTTCTGAAAAATCGATAAGCGATAAACCCGCGATTCTATATGACAGAGTAACAAGATAATCTCTGGAATACGCGAGCTTCAGCTGTTCAACGACATTTCCGTTTAATAAAATAACAATGAAAATTAAACAAATGAAAATGATGGCCGCGAATTTACTCCGCCTTGACATGCGTTTAGTAACGATTAGAAAATGAAGCATGCAAACGGCAAGAAAAATCAGGAAAATGTAAAAATATGAAAAGGATTCAATCTTGAAAGAAATGTTCATGAAAATTGAAAAAATCAGATCAGTCAATAAAATATAATACAACTCGGGTTTATTGAACATTAAATTCTTTAAAAATGAAAATATTTTGGCCGAAAAATTTTCAAATAATTTCATTTGCTTTACCGTCAAATTCCAAAATATCTTTGAAATTATACGCGTTAACTTTGACTTTTTTTAAACGCGCCATTTCAGCTTTTAAATCATCATTCTCAATGCAGTAAAAAAATGACAGGCAATACCCCTTCGACGCGAGTTCAGCAAGTTTAATCGCAAGTCCTGAATTAATCGATACCGCAATAACGGCAATGTGATTTATTTTTTCAATAGCTTTGATTTTCTTATTCAGAAATTGAGTGAAAGATTCATGTCCGTCGCTGCGGGCGGTAATTAAATGTTCAATGAAATCCTTGAAACTTGATTGAGAATTTATTTCATGGTGCTGAAGATTTTTTTTATTCAGAATAATTTTAATTGAAATGCTTGTATCAAAAAGACGGTAAAGTAAGGAAACCATTCCGTCAATAAGAAGCTCTTCAGTTTCACCTGTTGCGTCAAAATCGTAATTACTTCTGTTCATGTCCGCGATAATTGAAAACCCCTGCCCGGTTCTGTTTTCATTGTTTCTTGAGTAAAGCTCGGAATATTTCGCGCTAAGTTTCCAGTGAACTTTTTTAAGCGAATCCCCTGCCTGATATTTTCTGAAATCCTTAATCTGATACGGATTTTCAATTGTACTGTTAAGATTGTACATTTCCTGAAAAATATCTTTTCCGCCTGTGTAAATTTTTTTTACTTTATAATCCGCCGGATAAACTTTTATTTTTCTGTCCAAATCAATTCTACCGGAAATTTTAAAAATATTAAATATGTCCGAACCTTCGACGTAAAAAAGCCCCGGATTATAAATTCCTCTTTTGGGAAAGTAAACATCCTTTTCAATCCAAAGTTTGTCTTCAAAACTTATTGTGGAGGTTGAGTCTTTGCGGAAATCAGCAATATCATTTTCTCCCCTTACAGCAAGATACGGCATGGGCATGAGGGAGTCCGCCGAAAGAGTAAATTTTCTTTTCTGCCCCGCGAAAAAAGGATCAGTTCTGAAAGTCAACTCAAGCTGAAATGTTTCTTTGACAATATGCATGCTTATGTAACTTATGATTATCAGAACAACTACCGAGGAGAATAGATACATGATGAAATAACCGCCGGTACTTATAGACAGCAGCGAAAGAAGAATTAACGCGGAAATATAATTCCTGTTAAATTTTATTTTCATTCTGCGGCGCCGGTACAGGAACAGAATTTATAATATTTTTAATTACATTAGTTTTTAATGCATCGGAAGCTTCGGCGAATTCAGAAAGTATTATTCTGTGCTCAATTACGGAATATATATTTTCTTTTACATCTTCGGGAATCACGAAGTCCCGGCTGTTCAGATAAGCTGTCGCCTGACTTACGCGCTGAAGAGCAAGCGCTCCGCGGGTACTTACGCCAAGAGAAATATGTTTATCTTCGCGGGTTCTGCGGCAAATTTCGGCAATGTAATTTGATATTTTATCGCTAACTTTGATTTTTCGGACATTTTCCTGAATTTTTATTAAATCCTCCGCTGCGGCAACTGACTTTATTTTCTCGAAAGGAATTTCGTTGCTGTAGAGCTGAAGAATTTTTGTTTCATCATTAACGTCGGCATAACCCATTTTTATTTTCATCATGAATCTGTCAAGCTGCGCTTCCGGAAGTCGATACGTTCCTTCAAATTCAATTGGATTCTGCGTGGCAACAACAATGAAAGGCTTTGGCAGAAAATACGTGTTATTGCCTTCGGAAACCTGGTTTTCTTCCATTGCTTCAAGAAGCGCGGATTGCGTTTTCGGCGAAGTTCTGTTAATTTCATCCGCTAATATTATATTCGCGAAAACAGGTCCTTTGTTAAATTCGAAAACTCCGCTCTTCTGATTATAAATGGAAATTCCGGTAATGTCCGAAGGCAGAAGATCAGGCGTGAATTGAATACGGCTGAAACTCATGTTGAACGATTTCGCCAATGTTTTAACAAACATTGTTTTCCCGACACCAGGCACGTCTTCAAGAAGAATGTGGCCGCCTGAAATTATTCCTTTGATTATCTGAAATATTTCGAGTCGTTTACCCAGGATTACTTTTTCAATATTTTCCGAAATTTTACCGATTGTTTCCATTATCACCGCCGATTTAATTTAAACTGAGTGCCTGAAAATTTACATAATAACTCCGGGTTTTAAAAGCAACGCGTTTTTTGCAGCGCATTGATTCGCTAAAAGACAAGCCTTCTCAATGTTCTTTTCGCGAAGCCATGAGTATGCAAATCCTGCCGCAAAGGCATCACCGCATCCGGTTGTGTTCAAAGGAATAATTTTTTCAGTATGGTAATTTTTAATCAGTCCGTTTTCAACCGCAAACGCGCCATGCTTGCCCCATGTGATTATGAATTTAGTCAAATATTTCTGCTGAAGTTCATTGATTTTATCAATCATTTGGAACGGAACTGTCATGCTGTCAGCGTTCTCGTCAATGCAGAATTTTTCAAAAAATGTCGCGCAGAATTCCTGCATGTTAGGCTTGACAAAATCCGGATGATATTGAAGTGAATTTACAAGATCAGCTTTACGCACATCAAGCAGCACTATTTTTGACTTTTCTTTTGCGGCGGCTACAAGCGCCGGGACAATTTCATCGGAATAACCGGAGGCTTTTTTCCCGGAAATTATTATCATGTCATATCTTTCCATTGCAGCAAGATACTTATGAATGAAAGCGCGTTCAGTTCCTGGAGACACAGGCTGCGCTTCTTCGACTATCTCTGTTGTGCGATTAATATCTGTTTCAATGAGAGTCGTGCATGTTCGTATTTCAGCACCGCTGTTTACAGAAAGAACTTTTACACCGTCATTACTGCACAGTTCAAGAAAATATTCAGCATTTCTTCCGCCGGTATGAGTCAGCAGTGTAGCATCTTCTCCAAGCTGAGAAAGGACTCTCGCAACATCGGCGCCTTTTCCGGCGGCATCAGTTCTGTAATCGGCTGTACGGTTCACTTCTCCAGGTTTGAGTTTCCCGAAAACAAGAGTTTTCTGAATGACCGGATTCATGTTAATAACAATATATTTCATTTTCCACCATCATTAAACAACAGGGCATTATCTAATGCTGTAAATTGTTTGTAAAGGAAAAATCTTAGCTGAAAAATACCGGAAACTGTAAATATCAATTTTTCAAAAGTAAATACATTAAAAGCGTATTCACATATCTATCTGCTTTTTTCATTAAAAGTAACAAATTTTATAAGCGTATAGTAAATTCGAAAATATTTCTCTGAAAAATAAAAAATAATTGCAATAAATCAATTGTATATTGATATTGGATTCCGATATCGGATAGCGATATCGAAATCCAATAAAAAGAAATTATAAGCTACGAGGAATAATGAAAAACAAAATACCAAAAAAATTACTATTAGGTTTTATGCAGATACACATATTGATACAGGCCAAAAAAGAACCTTTTTTCGGATTAGGTATGATTACTGAACTTGAACAATATGGCTACCACATGAGCCCCGGCACACTGTATCCATTATTAGCAAAATTAGAAAAAGAATTATTACTTCATAAAACTGTAAAAATAGTAAACGGGAAAAACAGGAATTATTATTCGATTACAAATGATGGATTAGACGTATTGAAGGTAGCAAAAGATAAAGCAATAATATTATTTAAAGAATTAGAGGAGATTGAATAATTATTGATCAAGCCATATTACGAAAAAAGAAATAAAACCATGTATAAATTATCAATGATAGCAACTGGAATAGTTATTAATATGTGTTTAGGAAGTGTATATTCCTGGAGTGTATTCAGAAAACCAATCGAGGAAACATTTAACATTCATTCAATGGATAGCGGCTTACCATTTATGGTTTTTCTCATTACATATGCATTTACAATGCCATTTGCAGGGAATTATATTGAAAAGTTAGGGGCAAAAAGAATGACCTTTGCAGGTGGGGTTTTTATCTCATCAGGCTGGATATTCTCAGGTTTCGTAGATTCTATTTTCGTATTAACTCTAACATATGGAATTCTAGGCGGTATGGGTGTCGGTATTATTTACGGGGTTCCACTTGCTGTGTCAGCAAAATGGTTTCCTTCAAATAAAGGATTAGCCCTTGGTTTAACTCTTGCAGGGTTTGGTCTTTCTCCATTTGTTACAGCACCACTTGCTCAAAAACTTATTCAAAGCTATAGTGTCTCTTTCGCATTCATAATACTTGGATCAATATTTTTTTTAATAATATCACTGTCAGCATTGTGGCTTAAGTTTCCCGAGAGTTCTGATAAAATTAATCTTACACATTTACACACAGGGAACAAAATTTCAATGAAAGAATTGCTAAGCGATAT
This sequence comes from Spirochaetota bacterium, assembly GCA_041306665.1. GTDB lineage: Bacteria > Spirochaetota > UBA4802 > UBA4802 > JAFGJZ01 > JAFGJZ01. Next base: position 7,515 of record JBFZEW010000097.1, read on the forward strand.
AAGATTCATGACTCTATGGTTAACATTTGCAATCGGAACCTTTTCAGGTTTAATGGCTATTGGAATTTCAAGTCCTGTCGGACAGGAGATTATTGGAATTTCATCAGAACAAAGTGCAGCTTTTGTTTCACTTTTTGCAATATTCAATGCGGGCGGTAGACTTCTTTTCGGAGCAATTACAGATAAATTTAAAATTAAAATTAGTGCTTCAATTTCATATATAATCATAATCGCCGCATCCATTATGATGTTAACCGCTGCTAATGGATCAATAATAATTTATACTGTTTCATTTTCAATGTTTTGGTTAGTGTTAGGCGGGTGGCTGGCAATTGCACCTATGTCAACTATGCATATCTTCGGAGCTGAAAAATATACAAGAAATTATGGCTACATATTCACTGCTTATGGCGCGGGAGCAATCCTTTCAACTGTTGTCTCTGGGATTATTAAAGATCATTTTAGCAGTTATCACTTTGTTTTTGTTCCGACAATGCTGCTGGCAATATTCGGATTTCTTATTATGATTTTTTTCAAAGACAATGTGCCGAGAAAATCGGAAAACATAATTTAAAAAACAATTAAAATTATCTTTCGCCAGATAATTTGTTATATAGAAATTTTTTTATGGAGGTTTAAAA
>JBFZEW010000098.1:0-5197 GCA_041306665.1 Spirochaetota bacterium
GCCGAATTTAAATCTTTTCAGTTCGACACGATCTTTCTTGTTAATAACAAGAAGAAATTCGTTATCAATTTTTGAAAGAGTTATGTTTCTAAATTTAAATGTTCTATAAATATTTCTATGCATCCCGCATTCCGATAAAGATATTCTTTAATATTTTCGGGTTTTTTCCCTAAATATATTACTATTTTTTATCTTCTACTGCTTTTAATGACATGCTGTTATATGAATCCTCAACAACTTTAGCCGGATCTTTTTTTGCACTTCCCGTAATCAGGACTTTACCCTGAAGCACGACTCCGCGCATTATATTTACAGACGGAGCTTTAATGTCTCCCAAAACCTTTGCCGAATCAAGAAGTCTCACTTCTTCGGAAGCGGTGATATTACCGATTACAGTGCCCGCTATAACAACATTTTTAGCATAAATATTAGTTTTAACTTTTCCGGTTTCACCGACAAAAAGCTCCTCATCAGTCTTGATATCACCTTCAAATTTACCATCAATTTTCAGCGAACCGCTGATGTAAAATTTACCTTCAAAAACAGATCCTTCACCGATTGTACTGTTTAATAAATCATTTTTAGGTGCCATTTACCCTCTCTTATATGCTTATAATTATATTACTGTCTTTTTTGCTGTTTTTCAACTTCCCAATTGAAACGAGCGATGCAATTTTGTCTTTGAAAATTTCGTTTGAAAGATCTTCAAAATCTTCCAGTTTAACAGCTTCAATATACTTTACAACATCATTATATGTAAATTGTTTTTTATAATTAATTTCATCTCTCGCGAGCATTGACGCTTTTACTTCTATGCTTTCAAGACTGAGTGCAAGATTTCCTTTCATGAATGTTTTCGCATCTTCGAGTTCTTCAGGCAGAATATTCCCTGTAATCAGTTTTTTCAATTCTTTTATGATAAGTTCCAACGCTAAATGATATTTCGATGGAGAAGTTCCGCAATAAATGCCGAAAAGTCCTGCATCGCTGTAGGATGAATGAAATGAATAAACCGAGTAGCAAAGCCCTTCCTTTTCGCGTATGTTCTGAAAAAGACGCGATGACATCGATCCGCCCAAAATGGAGCTTAGTAAATACAAAGCCCAGCGCCTCTCATCTGTTTTCCGAATACCGTCAAAACCGAGACAGAAGTGAACCTGTTCCAACTCTCTGTTTATATGGTGTCTGTATTTTGTTCTTTCAGCCGGCATGAAAAGTCTTGTGACATCTTTTTCGCCCGATTTCGCGGGGAAAAAATCACTTATCAATTTTTCAGCATCCGCAAGATTAAAATTTCCGGATATTACGAGAAGAGTATTCTCATGAACATAATGTTCTTTGTAAAATTCAAAAATTTTTTCACGGGTAGCGGCTTTAAGAGATTTTTCAGTCCCGATTATTTCATGCGCGAGAGGGTGACTGCCGAACATGACTTCCATGAACACGTCATGTATGTGTTCATCGGGAGAGTCTTTATACATTTGAAGCTCTTCGATAATTACATCTCTTTCTTTTTCAATGTCTTCAGCGTCAAATTTTGAATTAAGATGCATGTCCGAAAGTATTTCAAGAGCAAGTTTAAGATAATCCGAAACAACATTAATGTAATAACACGTATATTCACGGTTAGTCGCCGCGTTATGCTGACCGCCGACGCGGTCAATCATCTGCGCGATATCTTTCGCGGAATATTTCTGCGTTCCTTTAAAAAGCATATGCTCAACGAAATGTGCATAACCATACTGATCAGGCTTTTCATTACGTGATCCGGTTTTAATCCACAAACCAGCCGATATTGAAACAACATTATCTATCGGCTGGAGTATGACTGTAAGTCCGTTAGCAAGAACATATTTTTTCATTGGAAAATCCTATTACTGCTCAACAACATCGTCTTCATCAATTGCGTCTTTGCGGCTTAAATCAAATTTCCCGTTCTTTTCAATGTTCATAACTTTAACTTTAACCGGGTCTCCTTCATTCAGAATGTCGCTGACTTTATTCGTCCGGTTTTTACTTATTTTGGAAATGTGAAGCAGACCTTCCTTGCCAGGAAGAACTTCTACGAAAGCGCCATATTCCATTACCTTTTTAACAATACCGTCATAAATTTTACCGGCTTCAACTTCCGCCGTAGATCTTGACACCATTGATTCAGCTTTTCGGAGAGCTTCAGCGTCAACAGCGTATATTACGACTTCACCGGCGTCGTTAACATTGATCTCAGCGCCGGTCTGTTCAATGATTCCGCGGATATTTTTTCCGCCCGGTCCGATAAGCTCAGCGATTTTATCAGTACGGATTTTCATCTGCTTGATTCGCGGAGCAAAAGGCGACATTTCAGATTTCGGCGCACTAAGCGCTTTATTCATTTCATTTAATATATGAAGTCTGCCTTCTTTTGCCTGAGCAAGCGCCTCTTTCATTATTTCAGGAGTAATTCCTTCGATTTTTATATCAAGCTGAAATGCTGTAATTCCTTCAGATGTTCCGGCAACCTTAAAGTCCATGTCACCGAGATGATCTTCAATGCCCTGAATGTCGCTTAATATCGCGTGACGGTTGTTCTGAAGAACAAGACCCATCGCAATACCTGCGATCTGCGCCTTAACAGGAATACCCGCGTCCATCATCGCGAGCGATCCCGAACAAACTGATGCCATTGATGATGAACCGTTTGATTCAAGAATTTCAGAAACAAGCCGTATTGAATACGGATACTCGCGGATCGCTGGAACAGTATATGTTAACGCTCTTTCAGCGAGCATTCCATGACCGATTTCACGTCTGCCGAGATTTCCGACTTTTCCGCATTCGCCGACTGAGAACGGCGGAAAATTATAATGAAGCATGAATGTTCTGACTTCATCAAAATTCATTGAATCGACTTTTTCGGCATCTCTTTCAGTACCAAGAGTTACTACTCCAAGCGACTGAGTCTGACCCCTTGTGAAAAGAGCTGATCCATGAACTCGTGGAAGCACTCCAGTCTGAATTGTTATTGGTCTGATTTCATTTGTTTTTCTTCCATCACAGCGTTTGCCGTTAAGAATTCTTTCACGGACAATGTCTTTATCAATATCATGAATTATTTCTTTTGCGTCATTGATTACTTCCGGAAACTGTTCTTCAATTTCTGATTTAACTTTCGCAACAAGAGAGTTGAACGCGTCTTCCCTTGCCTTTTTCTCAAGGTGAGTGTTAAGCGCATCAACATCAGCCGTATATTTTTCATGAATGAATTTTTTAAGTTCAGCATTTACACCGCGCGGAGTGTACGGGATGATTTCTTTCCCGAGTTTTGCTTTCATTTCTTTCTGCGGTTCGCACAATTTTTTAATGTTTTCATGAGCAAACACGACAGCTTCGAGCATGGCTTCTTCTGTTATATTCTTAGAAAGTCCTTCGATCATTGTGACGGCTTTTTCGGTTCCGGCAACAACAAGATCAATATCACTCAATTTCAATTCAGCAAAAGTTGGATTACAAATAAGCTTACCGTCAACGCGTCCAACCCTCACTGCGCCAACTGGTCCGTGAAAAGGTACACCAGCGATTGAAAGCGCGGCTGACGCTGCATTTATCGCAAGAACATCCGGCATTTCCGTCTTATCGGAAGCAATTACGGAAATTATAATCTGCACTTCATTAACGAATCCTTCAGGGAAAAGTGGTCTCAACGGTCTATCAGTAATTCGGCAAACAAGCACCTCAGGATCGGAAGGCCTGCCTTCTCTTTTTTTATATCCGCCTGGCATTTTGCCTGATGCGTAAAATTTTTCTTTATATTCAACAGTTAAAGGGAAAAAATCTCTTCCTTCTGCAGCTTCACGGTCGGCTACAACAGTAGCAAGAACGATAGTATCGCCCATTTGGACTAAAACAGCACCATCTGCCTGACGCGCGATATCTCCTGTGCGGAAAAACATTTTTTTACCATTAACTTCTTTTTCAAAACTATGCATTTTGTACTCCTTTGATTTTTTTCATTGTGAAACAAAACCCGTACCAAATGGTACGGGTATCGGTGTATTATTTTCTCAGTCCAAGCGATTCGATCAATTCACGATATTTGTTAAGCTCAGTTTTCTTGATGTAATTTAAAAGTCTTCTTCTTTGGCCGACAAGTTTCAACAGGCCTCTTCTAGAATGAAAATCTTTTTTATGAACTTTAAAATGCTCTGTAAGATAATTAATTCTTTCAGTTAAAAGCGCGATCTGAACTTCAGGAGAACCTGTGTCAGATTCGTGTCTTTTGTATTTTCCGATTACTTCTGCTTTTGTACTCATTTCGTACTCCTATAATTTCTTTTAATTAAATTTCAATTAAATTTAAATAGTAAAACTACATCATAAAAACTTAATTGTTAAAAACATTCAGGTATTTTACCCTGAAATCGCTGAATTCAATTTCCGCAACAGCAAGAAGCGTACCTTCTGCGCTGAAAACAGCAAAAAACGGTGAAAGCTTGTCCGTTTTCGCAGAAACATCTTCAGACTTGAATTTTACTCCATTGAGAACTGTTTTCTCACAGCCCTCTTTTAAAAAAACATGACTGTAATTTTTAAAAAAATCAGCAGGCTTTAGACAGAAATTTTTATTTTCCTCTGAACCTGTTATTTTGAAATTTTCAAGTTCACCAAGCTTCACAGCATCGGCAATGTTAAAATTGCCCGAGCTGATTCTTCTCAGATCAGTCATGTACGCGCCGGTTCCGGTTTTTTCACCAATGTCACGCGCAAGAGACCGGATGTAAGTACCCTTTGAACACTCAACTTTCAGTTTCAAAGATCCTTTTGAAACATCCATATCCATGATATCAATACTATGGATTACAACATTTCTTTCCTTAAGCTCGACTTCTTTTCCTTCACGGACAAGATCCGAAGCTCTCCGGCCGCTGATTTTAAGCGCTGAATAAACCGGCGGCATTTGCTGAATACTTCCTTTAAATGATGAAACTGCTTCGCGAATCATTGTTTCATTCAAGCTGGAAATATCAGCTGTCTTTATTACATTCCCTTCTTTGTCACATGTATCAGTGACAATACCAAACTGAATTTCCGCGATGTATGCTTTGTCGCTTTCAAGGAAATATTTCAGCAGTTTGGTTGCTTTACCGGTACCGATAACAAGGAGACCTGTGGCTGCCCTATCCAGAGTTCCGGCATGTCCTATTTTCTTAAGACCCAGTAT
>JBFZEW010000099.1:0-3108 GCA_041306665.1 Spirochaetota bacterium
TTTTAAAATCTGAAATCAACGAAATAATCATCAGATTTTTCATTGTTATTTCACTTGTTTTTGCCGTGCTTGTCGTTTTTCTGCCGGTATCTCTAAGTAATTACCTTATTGTTCCAATGGAAATTAATATGATATGCGGTCTCATTTGCATCATCTATTGGATTATGAAATCTGCGATAAAAAATACTGAAGGATGGGGATATCTGCTTTCGGGATTTATAATATTTTTCATTTCAGGAATTAATGATGTTTTGTATTCGCAGAATATTATTAAATCAGTTTATCTGATTCCATTCGGGCTGTTAATATTCATTTTCACTCAATCTATTCTTCTCGCGAAAATGTTTTCCAAATCATTTGATGAGACTGAAACCCTTAGTCAAAAACTTAAAAACGTAAATCTTTCTCTTGAAAGATTTGTTCCTTCGGAATTTCTGCATTTTCTTTCACGTGACAGCATCATCGACGTTAAATTGGGAGATCAGGCTTTGAAAGAAATGACAATTCTCTTTTCAGATATTCAGGGTTTTACGACTCATTCTGAAAAAATGAATCCTCAGGAAAATTTCGACTTTCTGAATTCTTTCCTGAAAAGAATGGGACCGATGATCAGAAACGAGCATGGTTTCATCGATAAATACATTGGAGACGGTATAATGGCGCTCTTCCCGCGCAGTTCGTCTGATGCCGTAAAAGCCGCAGTTGCAATGCATACAGCACTCAAAGAATATAACGGTTTTAGAATGAAATCCGGTTACGTGCCTGTTAATTTCGGTACAGGAATTCATACCGGAGAAATGATGCTTGGAATTATCGGGGAGGAACAGCGTCTTGAGAGTACGGTAATTTCAGATGCTGTTAATCTTGCGTCAAGAATTGAGCGTTTAACTAGAATTTATGGAGTTGATATCCTTATCAGCGGCGCAACGCTGCTCCTTACCGAGGATATTAATAGTTTCCATTATAGAATGATTGATATCGCAAATATTAAAGGGAAAAAAGATAAAGTTTCTATTTTTGAAATTTATGACGCGAATGATCCGGATGAAATAGAATTGAAAAATGAAAGTAAAAATTCATTTGAAAGGGCGATTTATCTTTACCATAAAGGAAACCTGACCGAATCCAAGGAATTTATTCTTCAGGTTCTGAAAATTAATCCAAATGATTATGTCGCGAAACTATATCTTGAACGGATTGAAAAATATATCGTAAGCGGTCTTCCTGAAGACTGGGAAGGTATTTAAATTACCGCAATTTTTTTTAAATATTCCTGCATTTAATTGATCGGTTTAAAAATATTGATAACCTTAATTACGCCTTCACATAAAATAATAAATACGCCTTTTTTGTAATAATAGTAATATTGATTATTTTCATTTTCATCATATTTGAAATCATTTCCAAGAGTGCTGATCATCGCTGTTTTTTCCGAGTTAAAACAAGCTGCAGGTTTGATTCCGCAATATTTTTCCGGTATTTCAGTGTAAATGTAATTTGAAAAATTGATATAAACAAGTTTGTCATTCTTGAAGAAAAGCTTCCATGCCGGGATTTCTGTTAAGTTATTTTCCGGATTATATTCAAGAATGAAATCAAAACCGATTCGAAAAACAAGTTCATCTTCGGGAACATATCCGAAATCAACATATTCGTTGTATTCCTGTTCCTTGGAAACAACTAACGGACTTTTGCCAAGAATTTTTTTCGCTTGGGCGGATGACATGCCGATGTAAATTTCTGAAGTGCCTTTCCCCTGAATGATTCCGGTCTGTTTTAATTTTACAGTCTGCATCATGCTGCATGAAGCAAATAACGCTGCTGAAATTACGCATAAAAATATTTTTTTCATAAAATTTCCTCTCATTGATTTAATTCTTCGATGGACGGGATGTCGTCATCTTTAATTGTTGACAGTATTTCATCGGTAAGCGGCGTGATAGCTGCAATTCGGTTTGCCTGTTTCTCAATGATTTTTTCAAACAGATTGCGCGCGAAGCGGGCGTTACCGAAACTTTTATTTTTAAATTCATGGGCTTTTTTGAAAATTTCAAAAGCAGCGTTCTCAGCGTCCTTTGAAAGCGAAAAAGCAGCCTTCGAAATGAAAAGTTTGAAAATGGACAATAATTCCTCCGGGGTATAATGATCAAAATAAAAATACCGTGAAAACCGTGATTTTAATCCAGGATTGGAATTTATGAACTGTTTCATTTCATCGGGATATCCAGCAACGACAATTACAAGATTCTCTCTATTGTCTTCCATTCTTTTTAAAATTGTATCTATTGCCTCGCTGCCGAAATCATTATTGCTGTTTTCAGGCGCAAGAGTATAGGCTTCATCGATAAATAAAACTCCATTCAAAGATTTTTTTACAAGCTCATCTGTTTTAATCGCGGTTTGTCCGACAAAACCTGCGACAAGTCCGGCGCGGTCTGTTTCAATTACATGTCCCGCTTTCAGCATTCCCAGCGCTTTGTAAACGCGTCCGAGTATTCGAGCGATTGTCGTTTTACCTGTTCCCGGCGGGCCGTAGAATACCGCGTGAAGCGAAGTAGGTGAAACCGGCATGTTTCGTAGTTCGCGTTCTTTCTGAATTTTTATCAGATTAGTGAATGTTGCAATCTGATCTTTAATGTTTTTCATTCCAATAAGTTCGTTTAAGTCTTTAAGAACATCTTCAATAGTTTCGGGTTTTTCGGATTCAGCGATAAGTTCATTTTTAATTTGCTGTTCAATCGCTGGAGACGCAGCGTTGAGATTTTCAGTTTCATCGGCAGAGTGAAGAATAACGGAAAGTTTTTTAATATTCTCAATTTCCGGCTCTGTAAGAATATTGTCGCTTTTCGCTGCCCATTGGGCTGAGCGCAGATAGACTGAAGCAAGAGCATCGGCCGAAGCTGTCCGGGATGTATGTTCCGTGTTGCGCAAAAGTTTAATGGTATTATAAATGTCATTATCGCATGAAATTTGCGAGTAAATACTTTTCAGTTTTTCAACAGCTTCTGATTCGCTGTTGAATTCAATTTCAGAGTAAATATTTTCGCTGATTAAATAAAAAAAATGCCATATCGTTTCGGTAGGTTCTTTTTCAATGACGGACTTTAC
>JBFZEW010000100.1:0-12053 GCA_041306665.1 Spirochaetota bacterium
AATCGCCACCGGACGGCTGCACAAACCGATGATCTTCCTGATCGCGGATTTGTGCGTGCTCGAACTTCGTGTTCGAGCAGTCCGGGGTCTATTCCCGGGCGGTTTAAAAGCAATGAATAATAAGGGCAATGAATAATTAATAATGAAAAGTGAACAATAACGGCAGGTAACAAGTATAATGAAGCAATGATTTAATCGCCCGGCATCATACCGGGCATACGGATGTAATGATTCTTATGCCGGGACTTTTATCATTCCGACTGCTGCCAGAATCCCCATTATGGACATCAGAATGACAATCACAAAAAGAATTCCAAGCACCCAATTCAACCATTTCTTTTCAGGATGATTAACCCAATAGTATAGCAGTCCTGAAAAGAGAAAAACCTGTGGTACTACTTCGACATAACTGAAAACAGATACACTTGCATTTGTATAAATCATACCTTCTATTGAACCGGGTGCTGCACCGAAAGTCGAAATAATGCCTATCGCAGTAAGCACCCACGCGAGAAGGAGCCAGCCGTTCTTTTTCCCGAAGAAAGTTTCACGAAGAGGATAACAGACAAGTGCGAATATGATACCGCGTGTCCATTGCAGTGCCGGGCCTGCCGCTACCCATGGACTGTCAGTTGAACGCATGTAATTCTGAAGAGCCCCCGCTTCAAAACTTTCAGTATAATTAAGAAACTTATAAGCCAGAATCCCCATAAAAAAATATGTGAGAGTATGGGCAATACTCGATTTTACGATTAGCACGGACAGAAACTTCTTATCAATTTTGTTCATTATTTATAAACCTCAAAAATTTTTAAAAATACATAAAACTTTTTAATCACAGTTGTCAATATAAAATTATGCCCGAAGGCTTGCAATCCAGTTCTTAAGAATAATTTTATCAAGGACAATTACAAAAAAGTTCACGTTTTATACAGTAATCAGTAAACAGTGATCAGTGAACAGGGATTAGGGATTAGGGATTAACGTAATCGACATCGACTTTTAACTTTGCACTTTCATCTTTATGAACTTTACGATCTTTATGAACTTTACGAACTTTCTTCTAAACCATAAACTTAACGACACTATGCGTTCCATTATTATTTTCAATTTTGAATTCGCCTTTCAGCTGTTCGGTGAGCATTTTCACAAGTACAAGACCGAAACCCTTCGACTCTCTCACGTCGAAATTTTCCGGTAATTCATTTCCATCATCCTGAATGTCAAGCACTGCAGATTTTCCATCCATTGAAAGAGTGATAATCAGCAGACCAGATTCTTTCTCTTTAAATGAATACTTCATTGAGTTTGTAATCAGTATCAATTGATTTTATTTTCTCAATCAGCTCTTCTGTAAAATTATTCCATTTATTCGCATCTTCATGATTCGGTTTCAGTACAAAATCTACAGCGCCCATCTGTAATGCAGCCATAGTTTCATTTGCTCCTTTATTCGTAAAAGCACTCACCATTATAACCGGAACCGGATTCGCAACCATAAGCTTTGAAAGAAAAGTAAGTCCGTCCATTCTCGGCATCTGAATATCGAGTGTAATTATATCAGGCTTAAATTGATTAATTTTATTTGCGGCAATAAACGGATCCATCGCGGTAGCAACAACTTTTATACCGGGAGTTTTATCTAAAACAGCACTCAGCATTTTACGCATCAACGCAGAATCATCTATTATTAGTACAGTTTTTTCTTTCATAATGCCTACCGCCGTTCAATTTTAATATTTACATTTCAATCATGACGTTGCGAACATACACATTTAACTTCACCTGTTTTTACATTCATCTGTATTTTTCTTGAATAAATATTTCCTACATTTCTTTCAACAACCGGAATGTCTTCAATTTCGAGCATTGCTCCTGCAAGACGGATGTTGTTTTCAGGAACCTGAATTGAGTTGCATTCTCCCTTTAGCACATGACCGCCTCCGAATATTTTTGCAGTAAGATTTTTTCTATCAGCCCCTTTTTTAACTAAGCGTTCTATAAGTTCCTGTATCGCATCTATCCCGTATCGTCCTGCTTCCGAAATCTTATTCACCGAAATTGATGCGGATGGAAACATGAAATGATTCATTCCGGATAATCCCTTAACTGAATCGTGCAGACATACCGCAATGCATGAGCCTAGAAGTGTCTCAACAAATTCGTCTTTATCAGATGCATATATTTCACCGGCATATATTATGTTTACCGGTTTCTCAACTGAATTTCGTGTTAAAGTAATCATTTTCACAGCCTCCTGTAAATGGATCTTCCGACAAGTTCAAACATATCATGCATGTCATTCAACGATTCAGAATGACCGATAAATAAATAGCTGTCTTTATGCATTAAATTGTAAATGTTTGTAAAAAGTTTTTTCTGTGAAGGTTTATCAAAATATATAATTACATTTCTGCAGAAAATAATATCAAACGGTCCATGCATCGGGAAGCTGTCGCTCAGCAGATTCAGCTTTCTGAATCTTATCAGTTTTTTTTAATTTATCAGTCACACAGAAATTTTCATCATCTACACGACTGAAATACTTCATGATAATCCTATCATCTACATATGATATATTATCATAAGAATAAATCCCGCTATAAGCTTTTTCAAGAACATTTGTGTCAATATCTGTTGCAAGAATTTTAATATCATTTTGATCCGACTCATCATAAAAGCTGTTACAAGTCATTGCAATTGAATATGGTTCTTCACCTGTTGAACATCCAGCACTCCAGATTCTGATTTTCTTTTTCCTGCTTGCCATGTATTCAGGGAAAACCCGGTCTTTCATAAATTCAAAATGATGATTTTCACGGAAAAATTCCGTTTTATTAGTTGTTATGGAATTAACAAAATTCTCAATTTCATCAAGATAATTTTCATCCAGAAAATTCCGGTAGTCTGAATATGTTCCTATATTCAAATCTCTCATTCTTCGCATTAGTCTTGCCTGAACAAGAGAAAATTTCGTCTCCGGTATTTGAATTCCGCTTTCCCTTGTAATTATGTCTTTAAAATAAACAAAATCATTTCTGTTTAATACCGTATTATATATCATTTGCTGCATCTCCATCAAAAAGAGTGTACGTTCCGATTTTATCCTTATTGTGGAAAACCAGATCAATATATTCTTTTTCCATTCTAAGGAATTCTGACGATTCAGAGTTATTTTTAAGGATTTTTTTAAAGACTTTACCTGTCACCGGTGAAAAATATATTTTCCTTCTATAATCACCGCCGAGATCTGACGAAGTAACCGGAATATTTTCAGATTCAAAATATTCTTTTATAAATTTAACCTGACTGCTGCTGAGATTTTTTCCATCAGAATAAATATTTGATCTTGCAGCACCAAAAACTTTTGCGGTTAAATTTTTCCTATCTCCGCCGAACTTAACAATATCAGCAAGAAGCATTTCAATCTGTGTAATTCCATAGCTTGCAAGAACTGATGTTAATACATTTTCAGTTCCGAAACTTCCGGGAATAATCACAAAACACATTCCGCCGAATCTGATTTTGTTTTCATACAGACACACGAGCATGCAGTCTCCTGTAACTGAAACAATAAAACAGTCTTCCTTTGATGCCATAAATTCTCCGGGATACAGAATAAAGGCATTTTTTCCTGTTATTTTATCTCTGCATTTTAACATTTCACACCATTAATTTTTCAACAACACTTTTCAGGTTGTCCGGTTTAAAAGGCTTGATCATCCATCCTGCAGCTCCAGCTGTTTTTCCTTCTTTGATTTTATCTTCTTCAGATTCTGTAGTAAGCATCAGCACTGGTGTGAATTTATCATTCTTTTTAAATTCTTTAACAAAAGAAATTCCATCCATTACCGGCATGTTTACGTCAACGATGCACAATGAAACATCGTTTCCTTCATTGCGTATTATACTGATTTTTTCAAGTGCATCAGCACCGTTTTCAGCCTGTTTAATCTCACAACCAAGATCCTTGACAGTATATGCCACACTTGTCCTGATTGTCGGTGAATCATCAATAATCATGATGTAATTCATAACTCCTCCTATTTGATAATTTAAATGACATACACAGTCTGTAACTGTCTGTCATCTTGTGATCATATTCTTTTTTAACAACTTAATTCATTATAACTTTCCTCTAGATTCAACTTTGAAAATGCGTCTACAACATCCGGATCGAAGTGAGAACCTTTTCCCTCCATAATTATTGATACACTTTTTTCATGACTGAATCCTTCTTTATATGCCCGTTTTGAACGCAATGCATCATATACATCAGCCAGAGCCATGATTCTTGCTTCAACAGGTATTTCATCCTCCTTTAAACCATCCGGGTACCCTTTTCCATCCCATTTTTCATGATGATATCTGGCTATCTTAATTCCCATATTTATGAATGAATTCTGAGGATACTCATCACGAACTTTATTCAGAGTTTCCATGCCGTAAATTGTATGTTTTTTCATTTCAGAAAATTCGTCATCAGTAAGCTTTCCGGGTTTTAAAAGAATTGAATCTGATATTGCGATTTTACCAACATCATGCAGCGGGCTTGAAACATAAATTGTACTGATAAAAACATCGTCTATCACCTGTTCAAATTTTTCCTGTTTAGCTAACTCTTCAGCCAATAGTCTGCAAAAAGTTCTTGTTCTTTCAACATGATGTCCTGTGTCATCATCTCTCGCTTCTGCCAGTTTAACAATAGCTATAATTGTTGAAATCTGTGCTGCGGCAATTTCCTGAACCTGTTCAGCAACAGTTTTTTGAAGATTCAGATTACTGTTTTCAAGCTGTGTCTGCAGCTCTCGTATTTTTATATGATTTTTTATCCGCGCATTCAATTCTTCAATCTGAAACGGTTTTGTAATATAATCAGTTCCTCCTGCATTAAATGCTTTAACCTTGTCAAAAGATTCTGAAAGAGCACTAATGAATACAACAGGAATATTTTGAGTGATCCCGTCACTTTTAATCATTCTGCATACTTCATAACCGTCCATTTGAGGCATATTAATATCGAGCAGAATTAAATCAGGGAAATATACTGCCGCTTTATTTACTGCTTCGATCGGGTCTGAATATGTACTTACATGATAATGTTCAGGATCGAGAATATCAGTGAGCAACTGAAGATTTTCATTTATGTCATCAACTACCATTATTTTATATCTGTTTTTCATGTTGCCCCTCAAAACACTTATTATGTCTTAACGTGATTATAAATTACAGCATAAACACCTGTTAGTCAATTGCCGTAGTATATGAATTCGAAATAACAAATATATAGCCGTTAACCTGGCAATTTCCATTAGGTGTCACTAATAAATAGTATTAATACGTCTGGCGGTTATTGGCAGGCAGAGTCTGTGTCTGTGTATGTGTCTGTGTATGTGTATGTGTCTGTGTATGTGTATGTGTATGTAATCAGTGAACAGTAATCAGGGATTAGGGATTAGAGATTAACGTAATCGACATCAACTTTTGACTGTTTTCTTTGTACTTTCATCTTTGTATTTTTGACTTTGCACTTTTATCTTGTACCTTTCATCTTTACAAACTTTATGAACTTTATGAACTTTACAAACTTTACAAACTTTACAAACTTTATGAAATAACATTCTTTTCTCTTTATACTGAAAATTAAAATTATTCTTGAATATTTAACATCAACAATAACAATGAGTATGGAGAAAAACATGGAAAAATGGGAAAAGAAACTCAAAACAAAAGTTCTTGAAAAAAAAATTTTCACGATTTATGATTATGACTGTCATCACCCTGGAAAAAAATTCAATCATACTTTCAGAATAATTGAAACTCACGACTGGGTAAATGTAGTTGCTGAAACTACTGATGGAGAAATCATCTTCATTAAACAGCACAGGCTCGGAACTGATGAAATTTCACTTGAAATCCCCGCAGGTCTGATTGAACCGGGAGAAAATCCGGAAAAAGCCGCCGCCAGAGAACTGCTTGAAGAGACCGGATATGTTCCCGAACAAATCACACTAATGAAAAAACTCGCTGTTAATCCGGCAATAATGAATAACTATGTGTATTTTTACTCCGCTTCCGGCTGCAAAAAATATCAGACCCAAAATCTCGATGAAGCCGAAGACATTGAAGTACTGCTTGCGGAGAAAAATAAAATAATTGGCATGATCAAAAACAATGAAATAAATCACCAGATAATATGCACTGCGCTTCTGCTTTTTCTTCAGGGATTCGGGAATGCTGATTAAATTATTTCTTACCGCGTTATTATTATCCGCGGCTGATAATTATGACTTTTACCTTTCACTTGATTACTTTGAAGCTCCGGTGTTTCATCTCGAAAGATCAGTAAAAATTTTCCGCGAAAAAGGAGCTATTACAATAAAAAGTGAAAACTACAGCGGAAAAGATTTCGAAAAATCATTCGATACCGAAGACTACATTAATCTGCTGAACAGCTTGAATAAATTAGGAATATGGGCAATCCGCACAGATTCAGGAAAAGACAAAATAAATAACAACTACTATTTCCTTACAATAAAATCATCCTCGCGCGTTAATCTCATACGTTATGAAACCCATACCGAGCTTGCCGGCGGGAATGAATCAATGCCTGCAATAATCAGAACTATCGAAAACTATGTTTACCTGTATAATCCTGAGAACGATTAAACTATTTTTTCCTGACCGGAGTTTTTACCTTTGTTTTTTTCTTCTTATCAGAGGTTCCGGGCTTTTTTACTACTTTTGCAGATGCAGATGTTTTTTTCTTAACAGTTTTTACGGCAGGTGCTATCTCGCCGGTTTTATCAAATTTCACTTTGCGCGTAATCTCGCTTAAAACCGCATCTTTAAGATGATAATGTCTGTCTGCGAGCTTAATGATTCTGCTGTCATGAGTAACTATTATAAGTGTTTTTTTATCATCATCTTTCAGACTCTTAAAAAGACTTATGATGTCATCGGCAGATTCATCATCAAGATTTCCCGTAGGTTCATCTGCAAGAACCAGAGGAGGATTATTAATGATTGCACGTGCTATTGCGACGCGCTGTCTCTCTCCGCCTGAAAGTGTCTCAGGATAATCATGAATAATTTTCCCGATATTCAAATATTCAACAAGTTTATCAAGATCATTTTTTTTAACTCTGCGAAACGGCGAGAGAGTGCATGGATAGACAATATTCTGATAAGAGGTAAAATCGGGCAGAAGATTAAAAAACTGAAAAATAAATCCGATGCTTTTATTTCGAAAATGCGATTTTCTGAAATCGCCCCACCAGAGAATATTTTTTCCGCGGAAAAACATTTTTCCCTTTTGCGGTCTTAAAAGACCGGAGATGATTCCCAGCAGTGTTGTCTTTCCCGTACCCGACTTTCCGGTAATTACGACGATACTTCCTTCATCAACTTCAAAGTTTACATTTTCGAGAATTGCCCTTTTACCGAATTTTAAAAATATATTTTCCGCCTTTAAAATCACAGCCATAATTATTTCCTAACCGCCTTGAATAGATTTATATTTGAAGCGAAAATTGCCGGCAGCAATGCAGAAACCATTGAAACAGCCATCGAAAGCCCCAGCGCCATGAACATAACTTCCGTTGTAACCGGATTTATTGCGACATCGGCAAGAACAGGAATAAGCTCTTTAATGTTTTTGGCTATTTCGAATAACAGTTTATTTGCGAGATAATATCCGATTATTCCATACAGCAGTCCGACCGCAGCAGACTCAAAAAGAAAACCCGTAATGATGCGAAGCTTTGAAACGCCAAGAATTCTTCTCAATGATATTTTATTGGATCGATTATAAACAATTGTTAAATATGAATTGAAAATTGAAATAACTGTAATGAGAAAAAATACGCTGAGTATTGACGCGGAAAAATAATCAAAGATTTTAAGCGCGCGGTTTGTCTTGTCAGCGATATCTTTTTGCGACTCGATTTTCAATCCCAATTTTTCGAGCTCTGCAACAATGCGCGGAAGTTCTTTTGTGTCTTTAACGCGCGCGAACATCATTACATAGACATAACCCTTTTTATATTTGCCTGTATCTTTTGCGTGCAAAGCGCAGAAATCAGCGATAAATGAATTTGGAACAATCGCGCCCGTAAACGGAAAAGCTTCAGTAAATGATAAAAACACCGCGTCGAGCTTGTATTTTTTCCTGTCAGGATGCGTCTGCGGCGTTGTTTCAATTTTAAACTCAAGCGGGAAATTCCTGAACTGATCCGCTTTCATCTGCGGCAATCCTTTTATATTCAA
The DNA here is from genome assembly GCA_041306665.1 of Spirochaetota bacterium. GTDB lineage: Bacteria > Spirochaetota > UBA4802 > UBA4802 > JAFGJZ01 > JAFGJZ01. Next base: position 8,269 of record JBFZEW010000100.1, read on the forward strand.
AAAATTATTGATATATTTTAACGTAAAATTTGGAGCATACACTGGAACCGGCATCCGGTTCTGAAACCTGTTCCAGAATTTATCTTTTCCTTTGAAATAGGCCGGATCAGCGCCGAACACTGGAACAAAAGTTTCCATCGACCTGCCCATCATTTCACCTTTAATGGTTACAGAATACTCCAACTGCGTTATACTGAAAGTTTCGGTAAAATCCTTCATTGCGCGTACTGATTTAACCTGACCCGCTGATATGCTCGCGCCCTGGCTGCTGCCCGGCGTGAAAATATTGTCGGCTCTCGCATTTTTCGGAAGAATTTTAATTTCATTAATGTCTAGTTTTCCAAAAAGATTATCGCTAATAAAAGTCTGGACAGAAGTTCGAAACGAACTATACACCAAAACAAACATTATAATGAACAAAATACCGAAACTCGAAAGAAGAGTTTTAATTATATTTTTCAAAATGCTCATTAAGTTATATTTAAGCCCGTATAAAAAATTCACCATTATATTGCTCCATTTTGCTCATTTTCTCAAAAATACCGCCAATTTACAAGAAATTTTCTTGCTTTTAAAGGTTATCATATTACTTTCTATAAAAATTATAAAAATCGAGAAAATATGAAAAAATTAGTTATTATCGCAGCTTTACTTGTTTTATTTACAAATTTCATTTTTTCTGAAAATATTTTTACTGAACAGGGAAAACCCGACAAATTCAATAATATTGCAAAAATAGAACCTATAAAGGAAATCTTATCAATTTCAAATGGTGAATTTAAGGATAAAATAAATATTGCGTTAAATACAAAAAACAAATATTCTTATTTTCTTCTGGAGAAATCTAATTTTATAGATAAAGACTACATCCTGTTTGAAGATTTCAAAATAATCAAAGAAGAACTAAATGATGAAAATAATGAAGAAACCGATAGCAATGAAAAAGAAATAACAACGACGAATCATATAACAGATAGTCATGTAATTCCTGGGCTTGTTTACTGGTACAAAATTTACGGTGTCATTGAAAATGAAATTTCAATAAATAATCAGCAGGAAGACAACACAAACAATAAACATCAATCTGACGATATTAATTCACCTAAAGATATGAAACAATATGAAGCCACAGTAAAAGAAATTGATCTTGGCAGAAACAAACATTCATTTAAAGGATACACCTCGACTGTTGAACCGAAATTTAAAAAATTGGATGTACTTCTGAAAAATTTTAAAAAAAAGAATCCCGTTTTTAAAACTGAAGAAGAAAAACAGCTTGCTAAAACAGATCTTGAATTTTTAAAAAAAGAATACATCAATCCGGTTCAGCTCGATATGATTCTTTTCCTCTCAAAACCGTATTTTGATTCAGGGAATCTCATTCCAGTCAACAATCTCGATTGCTATTCGAAAACTGATAATAATAATGAATTGATTGTTTTCAACAAAGAAAAAACATTTGCCCTTGTGTTTTTTTCAAAAAAACTATTTCGTTTGCAAAAAGACAGCAGTAAAGAATTATTTAAAAAACTAATTGAAAACGGAATTTTTTTCTGTACCTATAAAGGAATTCAGGAAGTAACAGATGCTGACGGAATGACCAGAATAATCCCCGTATATGACACTGTATCTCTCGCGACTCAATATTACAAAGACAACATAAACTGGAAAAACCAGACTGTAATGATAATGACTTCCCGTAAAGAACTGCTTGATGAAATCAAAAAAGCGCAGGGCAATTAGAAAGCAATTAATAATGAAAAATTAAAAGTTAACAGTCAAAAGATGAAAGTGAAAAGTGAAAAGTTGAGGAAGATCATGTTATCACTAATCACTAATCACTAACCTCTAACCATTAACTATTAACCATTAACTGATCATAAATTCGCGATCACATCAGCGTAATCCGGTTCATTCGCGATTTCTGGAACAAGCTGAGTATAGACAACTTTTCCATCTTCATTAACGATAACGACTGACCGCGCAAGCAAACCTTTCAGTGGTCCGTCAACAATTGTTACACCGTATTTTTCGCCGAAATCTCTGTTCCTCATTACGGAAAGAGAAACGACATTTTCAATTCCTTCAGCGCCGCAGAATCTCGCGTGCGCGAACGGCAGGTCATGAGAAATACAAAGCACAGTAGTACCTTTCAGTTCGGAAGCTTTTTTATTAAAAGTGCGCACAGACATCGCGCATGTTCCTGTATCTACACTCGGAAAAATATTTAAAATAAGTTTTTTACCTTTGAAATCTGCCATTCTCACGTCCGTCAAATCTGTTTTAGTTAAAATAAAATCCGGCGCGGTACTACCCTTCACAGGAAGTTCTCCGGATGTATTTACAATATTTCCTTTTAATGTTACAGTTGCCATATTATTCTCCACTTTTTTAATTCTTCTACATCAGAGTTATCTGATAAAAATATATTATCACATACAAAAATATTTTCAAAATTTATTCAATTATTCTCACTTTACAGCACCAGCAGTAAAATTCTTATTTCATCAACTTAGATGCTTTATTACGATACTCCTCAGTTTCCTTGCGGACTTGAACTATAAATTCATTATCATCAATTTTCCCGATCGCTGCATTCATTTCCTCTTCATTACGGAACGTGGCTTTACGGAAAGGATTATCATAATCTTTTTTTCTGGAACTGTAAACACGGTCACGTATTTTCTGCTGAATATTGATCGATTCATTTAGTGCTGTATTCCAGGTTTTCTCATCAATCTCATTTGAATTGCAAATTTCTTTTAAAGATGCAAAGGAATGCTTATGTTTTTCAAAATCGTAAGCAGACCAAAGTTCGTCGTAGCGGATGTGGATTTCATCCCATGACTTTATTTCACCTGAATTGACATCAGCACGCAGTCTGTCAACTTCATGTTCCGGCATGAGCTGTCCGCCCATATTTACCCAGATGCTGATTCTATCGCCTGTCAATTCAGAGTTCATTTCTGAAACAGAAAAATTTTTATGTTCAGAAGCATATTTAACCAGATTTTTCACAGAATAATATTTTACCATTTCCGAATATGCGTTGTAGCTTTCAAAAGGTTTAAAAATAATTACTTTTCTGCCTGACTTTTCAAGTCCGTTTAAATAAACTTTAATATCTTTCAGAACTTCAGGCTTTCCAGTCAGAAGTTTTTTTCCTTCTGCATACAAATCATTATCTGACATTTTATCAAATGAGAGCCCTGAATGTTCCAGAAAAATTTTTGCTGTGCTGATTTCAAGAAGCCTCATTGCAGAAAATATTTCTTCAATAGTGTCCGGCGCAAGTGAATCAAATTCAATGTGCTGCTTTTTAAAAACACGTTTATCGCGAGATTGATATTTGCCGGTATTTCTCGCAAGCGCGTACATGTTATACATCCACCAGTATGCGGGCATTATCTCAAGCTGATTTTCTGAATCATTTGTATTTATCAGAGCAAAAGGAAATGGAATATCCAGTTCATAGGGATAATTTCCTTTAGCAAGAAGAGCGAATGATGCGAAGCGGCTTGAATGCTTAATGCTTGTGCAAAGCCCGGGCCAGAACCCTCTGCCCGCCTGAACTTCATTATCATTGGCTCGGCTGTTATGATTCGATCCAATGGTCGCGCCTGCCGCCATGTTGCTTTGACCCATTACAACTGAAGCGATGAGAAATGAATTATTATGATGCTGTTCGTGCGCCGGGAAAATCAGATTATTCAGAATTTCACAGCAGGACACCGTTGAATTATCTCCAAGAAACGAATTAATAAGACGCGCACCGTATTTTAAAT
>JBFZEW010000101.1:0-6938 GCA_041306665.1 Spirochaetota bacterium
TATCTACTGAAAATGGTTGCAATCTGCAAATATTTTTTTAATATAATTATTTTTTTTGATAAATTATTAGATTTGACTTTGATTGAATTTAAAATAAAATATACTTAAAATGAATCGCCAGAGAAAACAAATGAATGTAATTAAACATTTTAAACATACAGATGTTTTAGATGACAGTACGGTTTAATAAAAAAATAATAGCAGTGATGTTTTTTCACAATGGAGCGGCAATGAAAGCAAATCATCCTTTTCAAATTAAAGGTAAAAATAACAGATTTATACAGTCTGCATTATGGCAGAATGAAATCGCAAGCAATAAAATAGCGGTGTTATTCGGAGGATTTGCATATAGCACTGAAGCTCCGTTAATGTATTATCTGAGAGGTCTACTTGCCTATAAAGATTTTGATGTTTTAACTATTGACTGCAGATATAACGAAAATTTTGAGTATCTGCAAATGTCCATTGTGGATAAAGAAATGTACGCGAACGAAGAAGCAAAAATCATCAGCGAACAGTTAAACGCAATTTTAAAATATGAGGATTATGTTTTTGCCGCGAAATCTGCGGGAACTTCAACACTGATTGAAATGATTTTATCAGGCTTAATAGATAATCTCATCGAAAAGAGCAGAATTATCTGGCTTACGCCTGCCGGCAGAAACGCGGAAATAATTGAGTATATAAAAGAAAGTTCAATCCGGTCATTATACATCGCGTGCGAGAACGACAGTTATCTTGATGAAGTTCTTATTGAAAGTCTGTATGAATGCAGTAACGCGGAATGCATGATTGTTCCCGAAGCCGGTCATTCATTTGAAAAATCCGGAGATATTAGCGGATCGATAGATAATATAAAAAGTGTAATTCAATTTATAGAGAATAACATATAAAATAATAAAAATCGGGGATGAACATGAAAAAGGTATCAGCAATTTCAATTTTAATGTTTGTGGTGATTCTATCAACAGGATATTTTTTGAAAGCAGCTTCAAACAATAAAGCGGCGGTTCTTGATGGAATTTATGCTACTTCAGTGTCAGGCGGCAATGATGCATATAATCTGATTGACGGAAATGAAAAAACAGCCTGGGTTTTAATGCCTGGCGCCGGAGTTGATGAAGGCGTAATGTTTAATTTTTCTTCATTCAATTACATATACTCCATGAAGATTTCCGCGCCTGATAAAAATATCAGCTCGTTTGAAATATACGTAAACGGAGAAAAGTATTTCAGCAATGCTGAATCCGGAGTTGATATTCCATTAAAGGTGAATGTAAAATCTTTGTACGTTAAAATTAATGGTGTCGAACAAAAAAATCAGACTTTATCCATAAATGAGATTTACCTGTACAGCAGCATTGCTTTTGAAATTGCGTGTCAGCCTCCTGTTGTCATGACAGGAAAAATAGACGGGAGCTCAATTCTTGAACCGGAAGAAGCATATAACTATGATTTTCTTTTCGACTCACGCCGTGATTTCGGATGGGCAGACGGAAACATAAAACTCACAGGAGAAAATGAATTTATTAAATTTCATTTTGACAAAAATGTGAATATTTCAAAAATTAAAATATGGAACGGGTATCACAGGTCATGGACGCATTTTGAAAAAAATGAGGCAGTTAAAGAATTTACGTTTTCCGACAGCGGGAAATCCGGAAGATATACGGTTCCTTCAGAGTATATGCCTCATGAAATTGATTTCGGGAAAATATTTTCAGGAAAAGTTTTTACGCTGACGGTAAACTCTGTGCGGAAAGGTTTGTCATATAAAGATCTTGTTATCAGCGAGCTGATGTTTTTTGACGGTAAAAAATGGTTTGTTCTCAATACCGGAAAACAGAATGACAGAAAAAACAGCGTGATTGCTAAATCAAAATCGGGCGTGCTGAATAATTATCTCGATAAGCGGAAAGTATTTTCCATGTTTTCACAGGAAAGGACTCTTGAGCAGTCAATAATTCTCCGATCGAATGGGAGTTTTGTTGTTTATAAAAACGATATTTACAGTAACAACACAAATACCGTGATTGCCGACGGAAACTGGCAGATTGTAAATAATACAGCATCATCGGCGGAAGTAAAAATATTCGGACGGTTGCGCAAGATTGTGCAAGTCAGCGAAGAGGCTGAAGAAGAAGAGGGTTATAATCCGTATTCGGGAGAAAACGGCAGAAAATCAGGTTCAAATGTCCAGGTAGAGTCATCGGATGAAGAAGTTATTTTTAGCGATGTTTTGGATATAACGCCTGATAAAATAGTCAGCCGTAAAAAAATTATTGATGCTATGAATTTTTAGCAGTTTTGAAGTTAAAAAATTACATGGAAGATTTTAAGAATGCGGTGGATAAAAACATTCTGTTTGCCGCGTTAGCATGTGTAATCGCGCTGCTTTCTTTCTTTCAGAAACTTTATGTTTCTCTGCAGAATAAATACGCTGACGGCTGGGACGCGTATTTTTACCTTGTTCAGGTTAAAGCAATTGCAGAAACGGGGAAAATGCATTCACCGGACATTTCTCCCGTTTATCCATTCATTCTTTTAATTGATTTTTTTACTCATGATTATTTATTTGCGTATAAGATTTCCGCGGCAGTGCTCGCGGCCACGTTTTCTCTGTCATTATTTTTCCTCGCGTCCGAGGTTCTGTCAGCGTTGAATGCCGGCAAATCTAAGTTTGAAAATCCCATTGCTTCATTAACAGTGTTGGTTTTCTCGGTTTTCAGTCCTTCGTTATTTTTTACGTCAGCGCAGTTTCCCAAAAACATGATGGGTTTTATTTTTTTTAACGGGTTTCTGATTTTTCTTTTAAAAATTACAGGCACTTCCAAAAACCGGCATTTACTTTTTATGAAAAATTATAAATACAGATTTTATCGGCATTTGTGCCGGCAAGAGAATATTAAGCCATCAGTTTCAGAAAGTCCGGCTGTTTCGAATTTTGAAAAAAATGTATTAACTGATTATAAGAAATATACTGCTAATGGAATTTTGTGTTTAATATTCATAACCGCAGCTTTTATAACTCACCGCTTCGCGGGCAGTCTTGTTTTTGTTGTGTTAGCTTTGACTGCCGCGGTTCTGACGCATAAAAATAAAACATTTTTAATGAAGTTTTTATTTACCGGAAAAGTAAAAGAGCATCTTTTTTTTAAAAATATTTTACATAAATACGGATTTATTTTTTTCTGCGTGATTGTATTTTCTTCGGCGTCAGTTTTAATTCTGCTGTCGCTGCTTTCACCTGGAACTTTCAGCGTTTCAGATTTTTCTCGATTCAGCGGGACTTTTCAAATTACTCCGCAGTTTGCGCCGGTAAGTTTCCTGCTGCTTCTGGGCGCTGGAAAATTTTCTTTCCTGTGGAAGGCGGAATTATACGCGTTTTATTTGTTGTTTGCAATTACCGCCATCGTGTTTTCTTTGTCTTTAATTAAAAAAAATAGAAATGAAAAAGTATCATCCAGCAAAAAAAATGAAATATCCGCTGTTATGCTTTTAATGTTTATGATGTTTGTGTTTCCGTTTTATAAAATTGATGAAATGGGAATTGGTTACCGGTTTTATAATGCTTTTATGATATATTCACCGCTTTTAATAGTTCTTATTCCGGAAAAATATTTAAATATCAGATTAAAGCAGTGGCTATCCGCGATTTTTTTGATACTCTCATTTTATGTCGCAATAACTTTTAATTTCACAAAATTTAATCCGCCTTATCGATATTACGAAGAACTTACTTTTAAAACTCAAAGTATTCTGAAAGATAAGGAATATGAGCTTGTTGTTGTTCATAAAGCTTTTGCTGAAATTTTTACTTATACTTTCGGCATTGACGCTCTTCCTTGGAAACCTGAAACCAGATTTGATTATGCAAAAGTCTGGAGAATATGTCATGGCGTTGAAGCTGAGTCGATGGTGAAGTATGCAGGCTGCGAAACGGGAGAAACTTTTTTTAATTTAAACAATGAATATTCAATCATACGTGAAGACATGTGGCAGAAATATATATTGCTGCTTGAATATGACAGGCCGGCTGAATTTTTAAAATTACAAAACTGGATGAATCCTTATAAAACTCGTCCGGATTTTATAACGAAAAAAAGAAAATATGAATAATGATTTTTTAAAACCGAAAAAACGTTCTAAACTGAGAGTTTCCTGCGGTAAGCTGTTTTATACGTTCAGAAGGTATTGTTTCTGGTATTTTTCATCCACTGATTTCGCCGGAAAGATTGAGACCGAGAATTTAAAATATCCGGTTTTCACTCATTCAACACCGCTGTTCAGAAATTTGAGCGGACTGGATGATGAACTTCAGCGAAATAAAAAAACTAATCTCAGCATTGCCGGCGAAAAACTTAATGGAATAGTTATACACCCGGGTGAAACTTTTTCATTCTGGAAACTGATCGGCAGAGTTACAGGTAAAAAAGGCTACCTTCCCGGAATGTATCTTTTTTACGGGAAGGTCGTGAGTAAAACGGGCGGAGGGCTTTGCCAGCTTTCCAATCTTCTCTACTGGATAACGCTTCATTCGCCGCTGACTGTCACCGAAAGGTACCGTCACAGTTATGATGTTTTCCCCGACAGCGGCCGCACCCAGCCGTTCGGCAGCGGCGCAACCTGCGTGTATAATTACCGCGATTTGATGATTAAAAATAATACAGCCGAATCGTATCAGCTGAAGATAAGCGTTAATGATGATGTTCTAAATGGTGAATTACGCTCAGACAAAGATTTTCAATTTTTCTATGAAGTGTATGAAAAAGAACATATAGTGACGCGTGAAGTTTGGGGAAAGTATGTGCGTCATAATCTTTTATACAGAAAAAAATTCAATTTATCGGGAATATTGATTGAAGATGAATTCATAGCTGAAAATCACGCGCTTATGATGTATAATCCTTTCATTGAAAAAAAATAGAATCCTTCTGGTGCAATAATAAAAGGCATATTACATTCTGCAGATAAACACATTAAAGCGATAATGGATTGAAAATAAAAACTTGTTGCAATTTCACAGTTATTATGTATACAGGAATCAGCTGGAATTTTATGGAAATGAAATGCAGAAAATAATAATTAAAGAAAAAACAATCACGCTTATTTCAAAAGCGTTAAATGAAACTTTTGATCTTCGAATGATGGTTTCCTTAGCTAAAGAATTTTTTCCGACATATGATATCAATGTTAGAATGGGATATCCTCCCAACATTCCAGTGCCCGCGCGCGATGCGTCATACCAGATCGCGTCTGATATAAAAAAAAGCAATCAGATTCCGCAGTTTGTATCCAAATTAATAAAAGTTCATTCTCAAGGCGTAATGGGAAGAAAATATAATGTCGCTTATTTAAGAGACATTATAAAAGAGCTGTATGACGCTGGTCTCATTTATGACAAGGAAAAAGAAATTTTTATTGAAGACTCCGAAATACAAAAAACCAAAAACTGGGGTGTTCTGCGGGCGGGCGATGAGAATATTTTTACGTTTATCAGAATGGATATCGCAGGGAACACAAAAATAGTCCGGGATAATCCGAAAGCAGCCGTGGAAAAAACTTATTCTGACATTAGAGAAATTGTGCAGAATACAGTCGAAGCCGCAAACGGACGCATTTGGAATTGGGAGGGCGACGGCGGTTTGTGCGCGTTTCTGTTCGGAAACAAAAATCACGCAGCAGTTACCTGCGCCATGCAGATTCTTCACCAGATTTTTATTTATAATCATTTTAAATGTAAATTAAGCGCTCCGGTCAAAGTCCGTATCGCGGTCGATACAGGAATTTGCGAATATAATGATTTGGATGAAGACATTAAAAAACATGATACAATAAAAAAACTTATTGAACTGGAATCAAAATTTACGAAACCAGATTCAATTACAATTTCGCGGTTCATATATTCTGATCTTGATGCGTTAATTAGCCGCGAGTTTAAAATAATGAATGCTGAAGGTCAAAGCAAATTGTATAATTATCAAATAGCACTGGAGAAACAATGAATATTGCCGTTTTTACAGACAGCAGTACTGTTAAAAATTCTTTCAATGAACTGTTGAAAAAAAAAGAGCATATATGCGTTTTCCATGCTGTAAAAGAACTTCGCAAAATTTTAAAAGACAGTAAAGCTGATTGTTTTGTTTATTATGATGTTTCAACGTCAGATGAAAAAACTTTTCAGAAAGATTTGGCTTTTCTTTCAAAACAGGGCAACTGCCGTTACGCGATAATTGATTCTAAAAATTTGATTCAGGATGTTCCGGCTGAATTTTTTCGAGGCTGTTCGGATTATCTCGGGAAAACGCTGCAAAAAGAAAAAATAAATACTAAAAGAATCGCGGAGTGCATAAAGTTTAAACCGTTTGATTCAGCTGTTTCGGATTGTCAAGAAGAGGAAGCGGGCGCTTCTCTGAAGAAAACTGAATATGCGCCTTTTTCAGGAAACAACTGGGATGATGTTAAAACAGGGCAGGAGTATGTTTTCGCGTTTTTATATTTTGAATTTACCAACATCGCGAAGATTACAAAAGAAATGGGCGTTTCCGAAACTACAAAACTATTAAATGTTTTTCATTGCTATCTCGAAAAGTCAATTTCTAAAAATGACGGAAAAATCTGGATGTGGAATGATACCGGCGGTGTAGTTCTTTTCCCGTTTGACGGAAAAAATACGAAGGCAATCGAATCGGCGTTTGAACTTTATTTTAATCAGCCGCTTACGAAATTCGACGCTTACGCGAAAAACATTGATCTGAAATTTGTACTCCACATTGGAAACACGACATACAACAAACGAGGCAATACCGGCACAATCGTTTCCGACACAATTAATTCGATTTATCATATTGGTCAGAAATTCGCATCACAGAATTGTATTTACGCGACGGGCGATTATTTTAGTTTAATACCTTTGAGTCTCAGTGATTATTTTAAAA
>JBFZEW010000102.1:0-2621 GCA_041306665.1 Spirochaetota bacterium
GTTGTTGATGAATTTCTCTGTGTCGGATGCGGTTCTTGCACGACGAAATGCAAGTTTGAAGCGATTAAACTTGTAAGAAAGTACGACAAGCAGAATCCCGAATTCAAGGATTTGAAACCGACAGTTATTAAATATGCGTTAAAACGAAAACTGAGAATCGCGATTAAGAAACCTTTTAGAGCAATAAAATCTCTTCTTTCATCTGATTGAAACGAGAAAAAAGTTAAAACAAAAAGAACGGGAAATTCATCTTTCCCGTTCTTTTAACTTTAAAGGATGGTGAAGTAATTTGCACGAATTAAGTATTGTAATAGAAGTGGTTAAAAATGTATCCGAATTCGCGGAAAAAAACGGAATAACAAAAATTGACACTCTAGTTCTTCAAATTGGAGAACTCTCAACAATTATTCCTAAATATATTGAAGATTGCTATCCTGCAGCCATTGACGGCACATTCATGCAAGACACTAAACTTAAAATCGAGATATTACCAGGGAATGCAATGTGCAGAAAATGCAGTAAAGTGTTTAACCTTGCGGAAAATAATGGCCAATGCCCTAAGTGTTCTGAAAAAGATTTTGAAATCCTAAGCGGTAAAGAATTTATGATCAAAGAAATTATTGCTTGCTGAAAAAATCAAAATACTTCCAATCCAAATAACTAAAAATTTCAACATCCGTTACACTGAAAAAAATTGTTTCACAATAACCTCACCGGTCTATATCAGCGATATAGTTATTTTTATATTTTGCATGTTCACTTTGTAAAAAGTTTACGGATGAATAAAAGCAGGATATTTTCAATGTTTTTTATGACATCTTTAATTCAACATCGATGCATGAATCAGATTTAAAATTTTCATTTAAATCAGGTTACGATAAAAAAAAGTTGCCACAAACCGAATTTCAATGTAAAGTAACCTAAATTCAAGGAGACAACATGAAAAAACTTTATAAAATTTCAGGCAGCGTACTTTTCGTTTTGCTTGTTCTATTCACTGCGTTTTACTTTTCAACATATCATCCGGCACAGATTCAATCGGAAAAAATATATTCCGCTAAAAACGCTCCGGTTTTAAAAAAAGGAGAAACATACAAAGTACTTTCCTGGAACGTGCAGTACATGGCCGGTAAAAACTATGTGTTTTTTTATGACGAATGGGATGGATCCGGTCCAGATGTGCGGCCAAGCTCAAAAGATATTGCTGTGACATTTAAACGAGTTGCTGAAATCATTGTCAGCGAAAATCCCGACATCATCCTTCTTCAGGAAATGGATTTCAACTCAAAACGTACTGACTACCAGGATCAGTTGAAAGAACTTTTAAATCTGCTGCCGGAAGAATATTCATCATATACAGAAACATTTTACTGGAAAGCTGCGTTTGTTCCGCATCCGAAAATCATGGGCAAAGTCGGAATGAAACTCGCCGTTATTTCAAAATATAAAATCAGCGATTCAGTGCGTCACCAGCTGCCTATGATGCCTAATAACTACATTATTAAAAATCTTCAATTTAAGCGGGCGGTTCTTGACGCTGCATTTCCCGTAAATGACGGTAAAAGCATTTCTTTCATGTCAACACATCTCGATGCCTTCGCGCAAGGTTCGGATACAATGCAGAAACAGGTACTGTATATAGATAACCTGCTTTCTTCAAAAAATGACAAAGGCGAAAACTACGTCATTACTGGAGACTTCAATCTGCTTCCTCCCGGTAAAAGTTATGATCTGCTTCCGGAAGATGAAAAACCTTATTTTCAGAAAGAAACTGAAATGAAGATATTATACGATAAGTTCAATGTTCTGCCGGCACTGCCGAACATTGAAAAGCAAATGAGCAGATATTTCACTCATTTCGCGAATTACAATAAAGCTCCTGACAGAATAATTGATTACATGATTTATTCAAATGACATTAAAGTGAAGAGCTACTATGTAAGGTCGGAAGACACAAAAGATATTTCAGATCATTTTCCGGTAATCATGACTTTTACTATTGATTAGATGCAGCCTTCTCTGCTGCTTCCTTTTTCTTTAAAGCTTTCTTAAAGCGGTACATCATATTATCCGCTTTTTCAACGATAGAGTCAGGTGTTTCTTTTCCGTCACCTGTGTATTCAGAGAAGCCGTAACTTATGCTTATCTTAAATGGCTTCTCTCCTTTTTCATTATATTTATTTATATTCACAATTACACGTTTCATGCTATCAATTGCGTTATCAATACTTGAATTGGGGAAAATAATTAAAAATTCATCCCCGCCCATTCGGCAGAGAGTGTCTGAACCACGCAGTGAGCGGCTGATAACTTCAGCGGTCGTCATGATCAGGTCATCGCCTTCCTTGTGACCAAGACTGTCATTTATCTGTTTAAGCCCGTTAACATCGATGAAGCACACTGTTATTTTTTTCTTCTCTCTTATTGCGAAATTCAAATTTTTCTCAAGAAACTGCATTCCGGCCGCGCGGTTTAAAATACCAGTCAGAATATCAGTCGAAGCATAGTGGCGGAGTTCTTCTTCGATTTTTTCCCGCTCCGAAATTTCTTTCTGCATATATTCAACAGCAATGTTCAGCTCCTGCGTTCTTTCATCAATCTTCTGATCAAGATTATCATTA
>JBFZEW010000103.1:0-2574 GCA_041306665.1 Spirochaetota bacterium
TTATATATACGTTTGTCACAACGCGCAAAGTTTTACCTTCATAAAAATATTTTCCCGTAATTATGTATTGAACATTATTTTCAGATGCAATTTTAGAAAGCTCTTTGGTGTATGCGGAATAATTGGAATTTTCAATATCAGCTGGATTGATGACATGAACTGCGGAAAAAGAACTGTATTGTTGTGTTCTGTCAATTTCGATTTTAATGTTTCGCGGTAATATAGTGGAAAGATATTCGTTATTTTGAAGGTTTGTGCTGTTTTGAAAAGTAAATATGAGAATGTTATATTTGTCAGTGCTTAATTTTTCGGGTGAAACAAAAATATCTTTCGCTTCAGAAATGTTATTTTCCGCCTGTTGCGCAAAAGTGTTAATGGAAGAAAATAAAATAAAAATGAGGGTTATAAGAACAATTCTTTTCATATAATTCTCCGAAGAATATACTGATTTTTCAATAATTGTATATGTCTTTAAAATAACATAAAGCATTCTAAATTACAACATAATTTTCAGGGAATATATGTTGAAATTAGTTGCGAATGTCTTCTTCAGACTGAAGAATAATGATACGTTCAACGCGCGCGTCGAAAAACCATACGGCAGGATTTAAAAACCCGTTATTTATATATTTGTTTTTATCTGTTATGATGTTTTTAAAATCAGTTTTAATTGATAATGGAATGTCGTCATATTTAAACTGTGTCAATATTATGTTTCCGAAGGAAATACCATATTGAGATTTGCTGTCTGGAAATATTGTGAGACCGGTAAGAACAGATGTTCCCGTATTGAGAGCATTCTGAAAAATGGCGACATCTTTGCTGTTATAAAGGTCAAGCCAGATAGAAGTTGCAAATTGCGAAAGCAATACTTTCGCGATTGGACTATTTTTTTCAAGATTCAGAAATTTAATCGTGTGATCTGATAAAATTGATTCGAAATTAGAATCGACTTTATCGGCTTCAACAACCGGCCTATCTCCGTACTGCCGGAAATATTTTTCAAGAGAAGTTATATTAATTAAATTACGTTTCTGGGAAATATCCATCTCACTTACAAATGAACTTGTTTTGACATGCGTGTCTCTGTTGCTGCCTGTGTATTTCAAAACGCCGTTTTTCCATTCTGAAGGAATAATGTCGGACATGAAAAGTCGTTCTCTTTCATAGAAGAGATGAAAATCATTTCCCTGGCCGTCAATTAATCTTTGATGATAAGTAACATCTTTCAGAAATCCGCCGGTTTTCACTGAAATATCGTAATACACTATTGAACTTGACTTATCAATCTTTGAAAGAAGTATGTGCGAGATTTTAATTTTTTTATTCTGTGCTTTTGTCGATAGCTGCATTGTTACAGGAGATTTCTGAATAGATGAATTGGAAATGAAAATTATGTTTCGGCTGCTGTTTTTCTGCCAAGGAACTGTTACAATTGCCCTGTTTAGGGATTCTTCATAGGATTGATTTGTATTTTTACCGCTGTTCGTGATTTTACCGAGAGTTGCTTCGAATTCAGATAAATTCCGAATAGATTTGATTGTAACAGATGTTGTCGGGAAATTTGCAAAATAGATTGCACTGTCAGGACGTACAGTTTTTATAACAGTATACAATTCAGGAAGCTTCTTTTTTAAATCTGATAATTCTAAAGAAGTTTGAATGGAGCTGTCTAAAACAATTACAGTATCGACAGGTGCTGCAGATTTATTCGAAGGAGTAAGGTCAGGAAGAAACATGAATAGTGAATATATTTCTTTTTCGGCAAGATTTTCCAGGGTGTCCGCTTTGACAGAAGAGTTGTTGATCACCTTGCCTGACGAGGCAGAATAGAGTATGCTCTTTGATGCAAATCCTTCATCGGTCTTTAGTATAGAGCCTGTGATTATATAGTCAATAAGTCGAGATTTTGCGAGAATTTCAATGTTGCTTTGAGTAATTGTAATTGAAGGATCAATTCCTATACTGCGGAGATCTTTTTTAAGTTGAAATGCCGGATATATATCTAAACCTTTTTTTAATGCTGCACCAACAGAAATAAGTTTAGCATAATCATCACCTGAATCAACAGAAAAGTTCATTCCTGGATTATTGATTTTATATGGAAGTACAGCTATTTCACTGGCGCATAATTTTGCGGCATAAATAGTCATAAATGTAAATAATAGTATATAGAAATATTTTTTCATGATTAAATTATATTACTGCCTGTCCATTTTGAATTGTTTTATATTTTAAAAATATATCAGGATCAACCCCGGGAGCAATGTAACATCCTCCTCCGATTTCCTGATTTCCAGGTAGAATGCAGTTTCTTCCAATTAAGGTTAATCCTTTATAAACAGATTTAGGATATTTCATGTTTTTTAGATTCATTAAATCTCTGCCGATTCTGCATTTTTCACCAATGTTGAATAGTACATTTGTCTTGTTATAATCTGAAAATTCATCAATCACTGTGTTTTCAATGTAACAGAGGGAATTTATTGCAACGAAGGGCATAATAATGCTGTTACGGATGATAGTTTTCTCTGCGATTATAACTCCCGGAAAAATAATTGAATCTTCAACTTT
>JBFZEW010000104.1:0-5565 GCA_041306665.1 Spirochaetota bacterium
GTCCATACGCGTTCGCTGAGAAGCTGCATCAGTTTAGTCGCAAGCTGAGGCTGGCTTTTTACCATGTTTTCAAAGTTATTCTTATTAATTGCCATTAATGTGACTTCTCCGAAACTGATCGCCGACGCGCTTCTTGGACGATTGTCGAGAATTGCCATTTCACCGAAGATGTCGCCTGGTTTTAAAACCGCAAGAAGCACTTCTTCATCAACAATTTTAGTTATTTTAACCTGGCCTGCTTGAATGATGTAAAGTTCTTCGCCGTATTCATTTTCGCAGAAAATCATCATGTTGTCTTTAAAATGTCTGTTCATTCCGTCACGCTCGGCTTCGGTCACTTTAAAAGGCGCTTTCAGCTGTTTGAGACGCGCGATGGCTTTTTCACTGTTGCCTCCGCCGGGACAGTATTGCAGATATCTTTGAAAACCATATGTCGCATGCTGAAACGAACGTTTTGACAAATAATATTCGCCAATCATGTACAAATGCTCGGGATTTTCTTCTGACGCGTTTTTAAGCGTAAGCTGCGTGATTGATTTGTCGTAGAATCGGAGCTGCTTGCTGAAAAATCTGATTATTTTCATCGCGACTTCAGGGTTTTTCTGAATAAGTTCGCCGAATTGGTCTTTCCGCACGGCGATAACCGCCACCGGAGTAAGTGCAATCGCGGATTCAAGACGCGCATGACCGCTCATTGAAGAGATGACTCCGAAAAAATCGCCTGGCCCGATAATATTATTTACGGTATCGGCAATCGTCGGGTTTTCCTTCGAGAGTTTAACGTTTCCTTTTAATATTATGTAGAATATATCTGAAGATTTTTTACCTTCTACAATTATAAAGGAATTTGCCATGTAATTTTCGACTTTAAACTGAGAACTCATCGCCAACCATAATTTTTAGTATAGTATATAAATCGGTAAATTAAATTAAATAATCAACTAATAAAACAATACTTATGCATTATTAGTGATTATATCTGTCTCTTCCCGCATTAAGTATATAATAACATGCAGTTTTTGTAAATAAAATAATATTGCAATTTTTGAGTGAAAATACAGAAAATTATTAACTGAAGAATAAGTTGAGTGCCGATATTTTAATAAGCAGTTTACATTAGAGGTTGAAATGGAAAAATTATTAAATGACGCGGTTATTTCACTCGTTAATCAGGGAAAGTTGTCAATGGTTAAAATTAACCAGTTGATTTCATTAAAGGAATTTGTTGATCGACTTGCCGGCAGAAATTATATTTCATCGGATGTTGTTGATGATCTTGTTGCAAAATATGGTTCCGAACCTCAAATCGTTACTTGGGGTGATTTTTTCCAGACGGAAATCGCGTTTGATTCATGGGAATATTCCGATGAAGAATTTCTTAAAGTCATTTCGACGATAAAGTTCGATATAATGTCGAGTTACGAGATTTTTTCGAATCAGAATTTTGAATTTTTCGATTGGATTGAGAGATCGTTCAAAGAAATAATTGATTTAAACAAATCTGTTTACTCGGAAGAAGAACAGGAAATTCTTCATCTGAAAATTTTGAAAGACTATTACATAAATATGGACATTAAAGATAATTTTGAAACAGATGAAATGCTTTGGTATAATTCGTTCATGGATTCAACAGGGGACGCGGTCGCTCAATAATTATTTTGATATGATGTTGCAGCCTTTTTTTTTGTTTTTCTGAAAAAGCTCTTCAGCACTGCTGATTATATCCAGTGCTGATTCTTTTTTGCCTTGAACAACCGCGCATGAGACGGTAATCGGATTTTCTTTGATTTTAATTTTATTTATTTTTGCCTGAATTTTTATTACCGCATCATAAGCGTCATTTAAATCCATGCCGGGAAGAATGATAAGGAATTCAACACCGCCGTATCTGCCGGCGCTGTCTGCCGGTCTCAAATTCTGTTTAATTAAGTCAGCTGTAAGAACAAGAATTTTATCTCCGGCTTCATGTCCGTATTTTTCATTTATTTCCGAAAAAGAATCAATGTTTAAAAGTAAAATACTGAGCGGCATGTTTTTTCCGGCGCAGTCGTTTATCTTTTCTTTGAGTTCTGAATAAATAAATTTGTGATTATATAAGTCGGTCAAGCTATCCATGTGAGTCTGCATTTCAAGCTGAAGATTTTTATCTTTTAGTTCGGTTAGTGCCATGTAGTGGCGGACATTTGTCACGAGCCTTGCGAGAAATATACTCGCGTTGAAGGGTTTTAGAATGTAATCATCCGCGCCGCTTAAAAGTACATTTGAAACAACTTTGTAATTATCAATGGATGAAATAGCGATTATGATGCTTTTTTCCGTGATTTCACGCAGTTTCAGAATTACATGTTCACCTGAGATGTGCGGCAGCACAAGGTCGATAAAATAGATGTCGTAAATTTCTGGAGAGTTCATGAGAGTTACAGGATTCGAGTAATATGTTATATCAGTTATTTTGTGAATCGCCAGCATGTTTTTAATGATGTTTAGTTCCATTTTACTGTCATCTAAAACTGCGATTCTCATCGTTTTAAGATTGGCGACGCTTTTGCTTTCTTCTGTGTATTTATTTACGAAGGAACGTAATTTTTTCGAAAATGTCGCGCTTTTTTCGATATAATCTATTACGCCCAGCGAAAACATCTGCTGTCTGATTTCAATCGAGTCGGTTGATGCGACGACTACGACGGGAATGTTGCTGTAAATACTTGAGTTTAATTTTTGAAGCAGAGTCTGGCCGCCTCCGCCCTTGATTTCAATTCCAGTTATAATTAAATCAACCGATGAATTCTTCAGAACATCAAGCGCGGATGTAACATCAGTTGCGAATAACAATTTATATCCTGTTTCTTCGAAGGTCTGTTTTACCATGTTCCGGAAAAATGAACTGTTATCTATGTGAAGAATGCTGAACATTGATTTATCCTTAATTACTGAATAATAAATGATATTAATGACTTTATCAAGAAATATTTAACTGATTATGAAAATTTCCGGAGCAGCCACTCGAAGCTGAAACGGAAATTCTTTTTTGACCAAAGAAATGCAATTAATATGAAAATAGATACAACTAAAGACATTAAAATGAAGGAAATCTGAACGTTGAAATATTTGTATTTGCCGATTAAGTTTAGACCCTGTTTGAATATGACTACATGCAGAATAAATATAGTCAAAGAAAGCCGTCCTGTAAGTACAATAACATTTTCTGGTTTAAATTTAATAAAAGACAATGCGTAAATTGAAAAAAGAACAAGTGAAATCAGGAAAAAAAGCATTACCGGATAAAGCGGGTAAAATGATGTACCCGCGTTGAAAAATCTGGCAATTTCAGGATTACTGAATTTTATTACATATCCGGCTGCAAGAATTGTACAGGAAATAATGAGACTGGCAATCGCTGTCATAAGAATATTTCTGGATTGTCCTTTTTTATAGAAATCAGCGGTGATCATTCCTGTAATAAAGAAAATCGTCCATGGGAGAACAGGAAAATGTCCTTCAGCGAAAATCAGACGGAAAACTCCGCCGGGCATTTTGTAATCTCCCATGCGCTGGCTTGAATACTGCGAAGGAGTTTTTAGAACATATTGAATGTAAATAGTCAAAATAAGAATAAATAGCGTTAAAATAAACAGAAATTCTTTCTTTTTAATTACAAAGAGAACCGGCGATATAATCATGCAGAAACCGAGAAGTTGAAGAACATACCAGGAACCAGGAGTGAACCATGAAGGTACAAGGAAATTCATCATGTATCCGAAAACCAGAAGTACCATGCCGCGTTTGATGAACTTCAATTTTGAATTGAACTTTTCGTTGAAATAGAATGCTCCGAACCCGGCACAGACAATAAAAGCCGGAGCGCTGAATCCGCCTGTCGCATTCACTGCCATGTAGAGCGGAAAATCGGTCAGAATGTTTGTGATTTTATCCCATGGAATGTCCCAGAACCATATTCCCAAATGCTGAAACATCATAAATATGACGGCGAGACCTTTAATGAAGTCAATAAACGCGAGACGGCTGTTATCTTCCATAATTTTCAATTAATTGTTTACAATTTTTCCTATATATTGAATTTGTTATTAATCTAATTTGTTCTGTAAATAAATCAAGGAATTAATTATACCGGAGAAAACAATGGGAAAAACAATTGCTGAAAAAATTTTTGAATCGCACCTTGTAGATAAACCTTTCGAAGATACATTTGTGCTGAAACTTGACAGGGTTTTCTGTCATGAAATAACGACTCCGATCGCTATAACTGATCTTGAAGCCCGCGACATGGACCGAGTTTTCGACGCTGAAAAAATTAAAGTCGTAATCGATCACGTAACTCCGGCAAAAGATTCAAAAACCGCGCTTCAGGGTAAAATCCTCCGTGATTGGTCCCGACGTCATGGAATTAAAGACTTTTTTGACATTGGCAGAAACGGAGTGTGTCACGCAATTTTCCCCGAGAAAGGTTTTGTGCGTCCCGGATTTACAATAATAATGGGTGATTCACATACATGTACGCATGGAGCGTTTGGAACATTCGCGGCTGGTGTCGGTACTACCGACCTTGAAGTCGGTATTTTAAAGGGTGTATGCGCGTTCAAGTTTCCCGAGACTGTGAAGTTTGTTCTAAAAGGCAAATTGAAACCCGGCGTGTATGCGAAGGATGCGATTTTATTTATCATTAAACAAATCGGCGTTAATGGAGCAACTAACAAGGTAATGGAATTCACAGGTCCGATTGTCGATGAAATGAGCATGGAATCGCGCATGACTCTGTGCAACATGGCGATTGAAGCCGGCGGGACGAGCGGTATTTGTTATCCTGACATGAAGACTGTCGAATACTTATGGGAATTCATCAGCACGGAATTTAAAACTAAGCAAGACGCTCTTAAAGATTACGAAAAATGGAAATCGGATTCTGACGCAAAGTATGACGCTGTTTATGAATATGATCTTAGCAGTCTGGAACCTCTTTTAACATATGACTATAAACCTGACATGGTAAAGACTGTCCGTGAAATGGAAGGCACTCCCGTTGATCAGGTCTACATTGGTTCATGCACAAACGGACGCATTGAAGATTTGCGAATTGCGGCATCTGTACTTAAAGACAAAAAGATAAGCGACAATGTAAGAGCAATTCTTTCACCCGCGACTCCTAAAATATATTCAATGGCGTTGAGCGAAGGGCTTATTGAAATATTTCAAAACGCGGGTTTCTGCGTTACTAATCCGACATGCGGCGCGTGTCTTGGAATGAGCAACGGAGTTCTTGCCGAAGGCGAAGTCTGCGCTTCAACGACAAATAGAAATTTTTACGGACGAATGGGTAAGGGCGGCATGGTGCATTTAATGAGTCCCGCAACAGCAGCCGCGACAGCGATTGCCGGTAAAATTTCAAATTCTCCATTATATAAAGGATAGGTGCATGCTATGAAGGAATTTAAAGGTAAAATACTTTTTTTGGACAGATCAGACATAAACACGGATGAAATAATTCCTGCGAAATATCTTACAGAAATTACAAAGGAAGCTTTGAAGCCGTTTCTGCTCGAAGATCTC
>JBFZEW010000105.1:0-2889 GCA_041306665.1 Spirochaetota bacterium
CGACAGGTCCGGAACCATCAACGTCAATTCCCTCGTAAAGCTGCTGAGCAACCATCATGGTTTTTCCGGAAGTAAAACCAAGTCTATTCGCGGCTTCCTGCTGAAGTTTACTTGTTATGAACGGAGCCTGCGGTTTTCTCGATCTTTCCTTGCGTTTGATTTCCTTAATGGAAAATTTTTCATTTTTCAAAGCAGATGTAACTTCATCCATTCTGCCTTTATTCGTAATTTCAATTTTATCGCCTTTGTACTGAGAAAGGGACGCTGAATATATTTTCCCTTTTACATCGAAATCAATTTCAAGCGTCCAGTATTCAGACGGTATGAATTTATCAATTTCCTCTTCTCTGTCGCAAATTATTTTCAGAGCGACTGATTGAACTCGTCCCGCCGAAAGACCTTTCTTGACTTTTTTCCAGAGAATGGGACTAATATAATAACCGACGAGTCTGTCAAGAATGCGTCTCGCCTGCTGCGCATTAACAAGGCTCTCGTTTATTTCCCGGGGATGCAGCACGGCTTCCTTCACAGCATCTTCGGTTATTTCATTGAATTCAATTCGTTTAATGTTTGGACATTTATCAAGAAGTACTCTTTTTAAATGCCACGCTATCGCTTCACACTCACGGTCAGGATCGGGCGCGAGAAGTACAATTTCGGATTTTTTGGCTTTCTTTTTCAAATCATTTAATATTTTCGCTTTGCCGCGAATTGTTATATATTCAGGTTCAAAATTATTATCAACATCAACAGCAAGGCGGGATTTCGGTAAATCGATAATGTGCCCCATTGATGATGATATTATATAATCACTGCCCAGATATTTATTGATAGTTTTTGCCTTGGATGGTGACTCAACAATTACAAGTGTTTTCGCGTTCATAGAAACTCCCTCATGTTGTATTGCGTTTCCTCAAAAAAAGACATATAATAGAAGAAACTTTTAGTCAAAAAGAGCGTTTTATTCCGTTTTGTCAAACAATTCTTTTATATTTTTCTCAGGATCCCACCGAATTACGAAAAAAAGCATTATAAATGCCGAAAAAGCCAGAATCGAGAATAAAATTATCCTTTCAGAACCGTAATAAATGTAAGTGTTATATTTTCTACTGAAAGTCAAGACTCCGGCAATTTGGTTTAATGAAGTATTTTTATGGCAAATTAAACATTTCTGCTCAGTCTTTACAGGCAGAATGTACTTGTAATAGCCGCCTTTCACCATTGAAACAGGATTAAAATTCACGCTGTTAATCAGTTTCTGCACTTCAGGATTATCATTCTTCAATTTGACATCCGGAATAGGTACGTAATTTCCATTACGGTCATAGACTTTAATTTCAATGCCGTATTTTTTTGAAATATCATCCAACAAAATCCAGGAATAAACAGATTCCGTGTATTCATGCGATGAAACAGAACCGGTGTTTTCTTTCAATATCTCGGCTTTTGTCATCATCTTCATCTCAATGAAAGTATCCGCGATAACATTGAACTGAGTATCAAGCTCCTTGAAATATCCGCTTTTATAATAGACGAATACATTTTCCGCCGAGGGATAAATGTTAAAGATTTGACTGAAACACAGCAAAATAAATAGTGATATTAAAGAAATAAAGAATATTTTCAGTTTCATTTATTTCACACCGGTAAGCACAATTTTTGAACCTTCAAGCGCAATATTGCCTTCAAGTTCCATTTCAACTATCTTTCTGTTTAAAATTCCAGAGTCAATCTGCAGATTCAGCGCGATATCGTCAATGAGATGAATTTTTTTTCTGACCGAATCAATAATCTTGTACTCCATGCTTTCAGGATCATAACTAATTTTGATATTTTCATCGGTCTGTATTCCGGCAAGTTCTTCATCATTTACAGTTTTTTTTGTCTCATCAGGTTTTCGCGTTTTCGATACGAAAGAACTTATGCTTTCAAGAAGATCTTCCGTTGTGGTAAATATTGAAGCGCCCTGCTTAATTAAATTATTGCATCCCGCATATTCCGGGTCAAACACATTTCCCGGGCAGACAAAAATCTCTCTGTTCTGTTCAATGGCATATTTGGCCGTAATGAGCGCTCCGCTCTTTACAGAAGCTTTTACAATTACGGAAGCGCACGCTATCCCGCTGATTATTCTGTTGCGTCGCACGAAAGTCCATCTGTCCGCGGTTACACCCGGAGGATATTCCGAAATTAAAAATGAGTCTGCGGAGTTTTCAATTTTCCTGAAAATGTCATTATTTTCGGAAGGATACCAGCTGTCAATTCCGTTGGCAAGAACGCCTACTGTTTTACCACCGGCATCTAAAACTCCCGCGTGCGCGTATCTGTCGATTCCCTTCGCCATTCCGCTGATTATCTCGCATCCGGCGGAAGAAAGTTCTTTTGAAATTTTTGAAGTAAAATCCGCTGAACGGCTGTCTGCGTTTCTTGTGCCGACAATCGCGACCGGCGAGACTAGTCCGGAAATTCCTTTTGTATATATTACAGGCGGCGGATCATATATTTCTTTCAGCAGCCTTGGATACTTCTCATCGGTTATCGGGACAATGCCGAAGCCGGCTTTCTGACACGCGCCGATAATATTTGACGCGGCCGTGAGCACATCGCCTTTATATGTTTTCGCGATAAATCCGTTTATGCTTTCATGAAAATCAGGTTTAAGAAAATAGAATATATCTTCAGCGCTGTATTCATTTATCAATGGATATATTTTTCTTAGATATGAATTGCGCAATATGGAAAGCGCGACGTAATATAATAATTTGCCGCTCATATGTCACTTGCCGTTTCCGCTATAATTCTGTCTATATTTTCTTTTGCAACTTTTTTATAAACAATTACATCGGGAGTTTCTTTTTCTTTTGTCAGATCATTATATATTGACTGGAA
>JBFZEW010000106.1:0-5007 GCA_041306665.1 Spirochaetota bacterium
ATCTCCCGGTGAAGCTGGAGAATCCATTATCGCCAAACAATACTCAATCAAACATGGTATTCCTGAAAACCGTATTTTTGTCGAAAATTATTCTCAAAATACCGAAGAGAACATCCAATACGCTTCGCTGATTGCAGCTAATTACAATTTAAAAGAATTTTTAATCGTGAGTGATCCTTATCATCTTCTGCGAGCTTCATTGATTGCCGGAAAATACGGACTCACTGTGCATCCCTCCGCGACGCCGACTTCGATGTTTCGAAGCAGAGAGACGAAGTTCACCTTTATCCTGAAGGAAAGTTACCTGATACTGCTTTTTTATGCTTCAGAGTTTACCGGCAGGGATTTCTATACGCTTGGGCTTAAACTGAAAGATATTTAATTTTCAGTATTGATGTACCTGGAAAACATTGAAGAAATCTTTTTTGCGTCAGGATAATTCAAGAGCGAGTGCAGAATTGTAAACGCGAAAGGAAACGCGTTCATCCATACTCTGTAATCTTTCATTTCAATTCCGGTTTTAATCGAAACAATTATTAGAATCACGCCTGCCAGAGCATATGCGTCAAGAAGCGCGTAAAAAATATTAATGTTTTTTTGAATCTGCAGAATGTATAATTGCTCGGTCGTTTTCCCTGAATGCTCAGGATATTTGACTTTAATAGTTTCTATTAACTCAAAATCGCATTCATTCAGTCTGCGCTTGAAATATCTCTTTAGTATAATGTAAAAAACAATAAGTCCGGCGCAGTAAACGTACGTTATATCAGTCATCATTGCAGAATATTGCGCAGAAGCTGCATTGTTTCGCATGAGCAGAAAAAACATTAATGAATAGGGCATTATGAGAATAATCTGCGACATGTAAATGGTTTTTATCGGCAATAGAGTCTGCTTATCTAAAGCGGAAAAAATTTTATTTAAATCGGTCCCGAGGGTTTTCATCATGACGCTTTATTGAATTTTTTGATAAGAGTAACGCTGTTTCCTTTTTCATTGAATAAGACAGTATCAAAAATGTTAAGAGTCATGATAATTCCGCGTCCGTGCGCGAGCATTTCTGTTTCATTTTTAGCTTTAACTTGATCTATAATTTCAGTATAATTGAAACCGTCGCCATCGTCTGTAATTCTGTATTTTACAGAGTCAGGTTTAAGAGTATATTCGATAGTGATGGATTTGTCTTCAAATTCAGGTTTTTTCTGCATTTCCATTATATGCGCGACATACTGGTCTGACATTGTTAGCTTTGATTTATCTTCGAAAGATATTTTAAGATTTCCGTGTTCAATGCCGTTGATAATCATTTCTCGGAGTCCGATTTTTATTGTGTTAATCTCCTGGTTGCCGAGAAACTTTGAAAGATTAACTGTCAGACGGCTGCATATCTCTTCGACATTCATTACTTGATTGTTCATTATGAGGCGCATGTTTTCAGAATTAATATATTCCGAAATAACGCGGACATTGGTCCGCGACGCATGAATGATTATTTCTGTTTTGTTTTCAAGTAAAATCTTTTCAAGGCGGATGTTGTATTCATATGAATGTTCGCCGAAATTATCCAGCAGCATTCCTTTGAAAGACAGAAAACTACGCTTGTCGCTGAAATTATCAAGTTTTTCTTTTATAATCTGAAACGCGACATTGTCTTTATTTGTGCTGTCTTCGAATAAATCCGCGAAGTTTGTTTCACTCAAATTATCTTTAGACAGAGACAGATGTTTAAGCGCTGCGTTGTTTGCGGATATGAGATAAAAATTTATATCCGCGGTAAGGATAATGTCATCTGTTCCGTTGAATAAACCTCTGTAGCGGTTTTCGGAAAAAACAAGTTTATGATGAAGAATTTCAAGCTGTTTGGCTGAGAAAATAAATTCCTTCATTGTTCCGGCCATCATTACTAAAATCATCAGCGTAATTCCCAGACTGAATCTGGAATAGTTTATATCGATGAAATCGATGTTGCGCCCAAAATAAACATAAACTGTGTCATTGACTGCGCCGAAAAAGGCAAGAAAAAGACCGATTGCCAGATATATTACATATTCATTGTCTTCACGTTTGATAATGTCATATATGATGAAAATGAAACTGTAGATCATGTATATTCCAAGAAGCAGATCACGCACCTGATATAAAATTCCTTCCTGTCCCCTGGCATAATTTGCCTGATGAGTCAGCCAGTTTGCTTTATGATCTGTCATACTGATGAATAAATCCGGCTGTATTATCGCTGCGGTGCATATTGAAATGCTGATGATGAAGGAAACAAACAACAGAATTCTGTTAAATGATTTCCATTTCGGCGTAACAACAAGAAATTGCTGGAGCAGAAACGGCAGAGCAGTGAGATATAGCGCTCCTGAAAGCTGTTCGGTAATATGAAATATGCGTCCTTTATTGAGGTCCAGGCGTATGTTTCCGACAAACATGAGCAGTGTTTCGCTCCCGACGAAACCCAAAGCTAAAATACCTGCGATAAGAATTGATCCGTAAAGCGGTTTCTTATAAACAAGATACATGTAAAAAAACAGCATAGTTCCAGTAAGAAGTGTTCCCACACAAAGAGGAGGAAGAAGAGCTACAATAAGATGTAATGGTATTTCAAAAGTCATTGAATCCTCTGTAAATTTCAATTATTATATTATTTCAAAGGGTGAAAAATTCAATCAAAAAAAATATTTTGAAAGATTTTTATTTCTTCAGATGCAGTTACATTTAGTACAGTAATAGGCACTTTCATGTATAGAGCATCATTTTATCAGTCTATAAATATTTCTTGAAAAATTGTATCAAATGTGTTTTAACTTATACATATGTTATTATCATTAAGGAGAAAAAAATGGGTTTATGGAATAAAGTAAAAGAGCAGTTCAGGTCGGTAATTGAATGGGATAATCCAAATCCTGATTCGTTATTCTTCAAATGGACTGATGACGGTAATGAAATTAAAAATGCTTCCAAGCTAGTTGTAGGTCCCGGACAGGGCTGCATATTCGTGCATGAAGGAAAACTCGAAGCTGTAATAACTGATCAGGGAGTTACTGATCTTAAAACAGCGAACATTCCTTTCTGGACGACAATTACGTCTTTCATGCAGAAATTTCAGAGCGAGCATAAAGTCGGAATTTATTTTTTCAAAACAACTGAATTAGTTGATCAGAAATGGGGCACTCCGTCCATAATTAAATATCAGGATCCGAAATACAATTTTCCAGTGGGTCTCCGGGCTTATGGAAATTTCAGTTTCCGTATTGCCGATCCGGCCGGTTTTTTCAGCGAGATTGTCGGATCTGTCGACAATTATCAGGTTTCCGCGTTCAATAACATGATGAAAAGCAGAATGCTTGGTCCTCTTGCAGATTTTTTTGCCGAGTCAAAATATTCGTACGCAGATATTGATGCTCAGAGAAATGAACTTGCTGATGGAATTAAAGGAAAGCTGATTGATGAATTCGTGCGTCTCGGATTTGAGATAACTGATTTTAAAATCGAAGGTACTTCTTTCGATGAAGATACAATGAAGCGAATTAACCGCATTGCCGATATGACCGCGGAGGCTCAGGCTGCCGCTGCTGTTGGTCTTAACTACGCGGACATTCAAAAACTTGACGCGTTAAAAGCGGCTGCATCAAATGAAGGCGGTGCGGCGGGAATGGGCATGGTAATGGGTGCCGGCATGGGAATGGGACAGATGATGGCAGGAATGATGGGAAATCAGAATCAGCAGCCTGCCGCGAATGATCCGACCGCGAAACTCGGCAAACTAAAACAGATGCTTGACGGCGGTCTCATTACCCAGGCAGAATTTGACGCCAAAAAGAAAGAAATATTAGCAGCGCTGTAGGGTCTCAATAACAAGTGGACTTCTAAAAACTAATGTTTTGATGCTCACTTGTTATTAAAATACTGATTAAAAACTTACTGCTTTCAAAGCAGTAAGTTTTTGCGTCTGTGCTGGCGCGTGCTTCAACATCGTTCCTCGGCATGCACAGTTCTATCCCTGGGTTTTTTATTGTTTTTTGTATCTTAGCGTAAAATTTAATGTTAACATCTACAAACTGTCTGTATTTATCTGTTGCCAATCTGTGTCTGTAGCGTTAATGGAAAACTGTTAGTAGTGGAAACTTTCTCTACTTTGTACTTTCGAGTTTTCACTTTAACCTGTACTTCTTTACGAACTTTACAAACTTTAAAAACTTATTCTCTTTTCACTTTCACCTGAAATTCCTTCGCATGAAGTCCAATGTAATAGCCAACAAACTGATTACTGATTACTGTTTACTGTTTACTGATCACTATACACTATTTACCTGAACTAGTCCTTTGTTTCTCAGAAGCGATTAAGAGAAATAATCAGAATATTGATTCGTTCTCTTTTTTTACGGGATAATTAAAATCGGCCGGAAACTTGCATCTGCCGAAGCTTTTTCAGCGTTTAAGCTGTTTCTGGAAAACACCGCGCCTTTTTTCTCAGCAGTCAGAAAACTTCCTCCTCTGAGAATTTTGTACGCGCTGTAAGATGGTCCTTCCGGATTATTGACTTCATCGATTTTATAGTATTTCATGTCATAAAAATCATTGCACCATTCAGCCGCGTTGCCGGTCATGTCGAAAATGTCAAGTTCGTTCGATTTTAAAAGTCCTTTTTCATGCAGTTTCATGTCGGAGTTTTCTTTTAACCATCCGATTTCCGCTGATTTGTCGCTTCCGGCAAACATGAATTTTTTACTGATTTTACCGCCGCGCGCGGCATATTCCCATTCAGCTTCAGTCGGAAGTCTGTATCCTTTGTGATTAAAAAGAACGGCAGACCATAATGTCGTTTCGTAAATTGGAGTCAATTTTTCTTTTTCACTAAGCATGTTGCAGTAGAAAGCCGCGCCGTACCATGTAATTCCCGTAACCGGAAGATTTCCGTAACCTTTTTTGAAACTGAATGTTTTACCGTCAAAAAAAATCGGCGCCTTGATTCCATCATCGTCAAGAGTAAAGTCATACAAT
>JBFZEW010000107.1:0-6721 GCA_041306665.1 Spirochaetota bacterium
AATTGCAATATTATTCTGTTTGTATTATTTTATTTAGATGGATGCAGGGATGAGAGTTTGTAAAGAGAAAAGTGAAAAGATAAAAGTTGAAAGATAAAAGTCAAAAGATAAAAGTTGAAAGTCAAAAGATGAAAGATAAAAGATAAAAGATAAAAGTTGAAAGTGAGAAGTGAAAAGTCAAAAGTTAAAAGATAAAAGTCAAAAGATAAAAGTTGAAAGATAAAAGTTGAAAGTGAGAAGTGAAAAGTGGAAAGTCAAAAGTCAAAAGTTAAAAGTTGATGGCGATTACGTTACTAACTATTAACCATTAACTATTGCTGATATAGATGAAATATATTATTTGAGTAGAGAATATTAGTCAGTAAGGAGAGAAGATGAAATCACATATACTATTAATTGATTGTGAAGACCGTAAAGGGTTGGTTAGTAAAATTACGGGGGTTCTTTTTAAACATCAGGTAAACGTGGAAAATAATGACGAGTTTGTTGATCATTCAAACAATAGATTTTTTATGCGAACTGAATTTTCCGGCAACTTTGATTCAGGAAGCATTTATGAAGATATAAAAAATGAGCTTCCGGAAGACGCGAATATAATGTTTTCCGGTAAACGTAAAAAAAATATTGTAATTCTGGCAACGAAAGAACATCACTGCATTGGCGACATACTAATTCGCCACATGTTCAATGACATAAACGCGAATATTCTTGCGGTGATAAGCAATCATGAAGTGTTGAAATCTTTAACGGAAAAACTTAATGTTCCTTTCCACTTTGTGTCTCATGAAAATTTATCGCGTGATGAACATGAAAAAAAAGTAATGAATGTCGTTGAACAATATAACTTTGATTATATTGTACTCGCGAAATATATGCGCATACTTACTCCGGAATTTACAAAGAAATATCATAACCGCATAATAAACATTCATCACTCGTTTCTTCCAGCTTTTATTGGCGCGAATCCATATAAGCAGGCTTTCGAACGGGGAGTTAAAATAATCGGCGCGACCGCGCATTTTGTAAATGAAAATCTTGATGAAGGACCGATTATTTATCAGGATGTTATTAATATAAGCCATACCATGGATGCAGATAAGATGTCAAAGGCCGGCAAGGATGTTGAGAAAACAGTTCTGTCAAAGGCAATGGATCTTGTTTTTGAAGACAGAGTAATGGTTAATAAAAATAAGACAATAATATTCAATTAAATTTATTTTATATTTTCGAATCGATTATATAATACAATTGATTTTTATACGCATCAATTTCGTTCATGAGTTGATGTCCGGCTCCTTCAATAAAAATAATCTCCGCGGAAGGAACATGTTTTTTAATCTGTTCAATGTTGTAAATCCAGTCGACAGTCGTGTCATTGGTCCCCTGTATAACAGTGATTTTGTTTTTCAATGGTAAAGAGCTTTCAAGTCTTTCATTCAGTCCGATAAGAGCATTAACCCATTTCGAAGAAAGAATCCTGCTTTGAAGAGGATCTTTTGCGACAAATTTTTTGAAATCCCGGTTCTTTGTATTGTTTCGAAGAATCCGTGGAGAAACATCAATGATTTTCCCATTAATATCATTGACCTTTACAATTACATCCCATTTAGCGATGTGGAATAACGGAGCAATGAAAAAAATATTTTTAAAATTATTTTCAGTATTGCGTTGAAGATAATCAATAGTAATTGCGCAACCCATACTATGAGTTGTAATAGAATAAGGCCCTGTCAGATTTTTTTCAGTGAAGCTGATGATGTGCGATAGAACAGAAGTATATTGTGAAAAATCATCAATGGAATTTCTTTCACCTGAAGTCAGACCATGACCCGGATGATCATAAACAATAACATTAAAATTTAAATCAAGATAATGTTTTATCAATCCCTGAACTACTCCGGTGTGATCATAATATCCATGAACGATAATCATAGTTGCTTTTGCATTTTGCGGAGTGAATAAATGTGCAGCGGTTGAAAACCCATTGATATCCATTTTGCCGAAATAATGATTACAATTAAAAAAATTGAGTTTATAGTAATTAAAATATTCAATCTCATATTTTGAAAATTTTCTATGTGTTAAAGTGAAAACCGGCATTTCTTTTTGAACATGAATAAGAGTTTTTTCAAAATTATTTGCACTCTTTGAAGTAATCGGAAACAATGAAATAATTATCATTATAATGATATAAAGTTTCGGTAATCGTATTTCAATTTTTTTGAGCATAGACATTTTATTTTCCAGGTATTTAATTATTTATGAGTATTTTTAATTATGATTTTTAGGATTACAAATCAAGAATTTTATAAAAAAAACTAAAAATTTTAAAAAAAGTTTTAAAATTTTTTACTCCATTTTCGTTATATAGTTAAGATAAGGAGGAAAAATGGCTAAAACAACAATAAATATGAAAAAAGATCTATTTGTTTCACTAGGAGAGATAAGTGAGCAATTGAAAGTTACAAAATCAGCATTGGTAAGGCGCATTTTGATGTATACGCATGAGAACCTTGATTTTAATAAATATTATGGTGACCTTACAAGATATCAGAGATATCAAAAAAGAATTCCAGGTAATGAATGGAAGTGTTTTCATGTAAATTATTCTGAACTTGAAAGTGATGTTTTTCTGCTTTGCCGGTTTCACTTCAGGATAAGTTTGAGTAAATTACTGTTTATCGGGTTTTGTCTTTTTATTGAGGAAGTAATTGATTCTTTTAATGATGAAAAAGAAGAAGTGAAAATCAAATCGAAGTATAGTTATACATCATTTTTTAATAAATATACTGAAATCGTTAGAAAAGAGATGTGTATATTTCAAAAAGAAGTAAAAACCCGAACAAAAACGTAAAAAATAAATATAGAAATTAAAAAGTCCCATTCAACAATGCCAATTCAAATACAAATCCAATTTGTATAAACCAGACTGTGTCTGTTGCTTAAAAAAAGAAATTTTTCACTAAATCGGAAAACTTATAACTTACGCCCATCTTAACAAGAGTGTGGGATAAATCCATTTCCGCTCTGGGTCCTTCAACTGTGTAAGTTTTCATTGTATCTGATGTATATTTTGATTTCGTTACAACACTGTTATAAATGTAAGAATCAATTTCAATGAAAAAATTCAAGTTCGAATATATTTGATAATCAGCACCGGCAATCCAGGTATATCCATATGTCATTGTATTAAACTCAAGTTCTTCTCTAAATCCGGCACGCCCGATGGCGGTACCATCGTTGATATATCCGAAAGGAGCTTCAATTGTAAAGAGATATTTTGTTTGCGTCCACACGGCGCCCGCACCGAAAAATATATCAGCTTTATATTTGTTTTTTATTTCCACTGGAATATTTATTCCGAAAACGACTGGAACTGCCATTGAATCATAGCTGAATTCATATGATACTTCAGTGTCCTTCGCTGGTTCCCAGAAGTTGCCGGATTTAAAACTCGCGTTGTATTTAATTGGAAGATATTTGTTCGTATCATATGTAAATTCACTTTTTACAAATAGGAAAGTTAGAAAATTAAATTTCAGTCCCGCGCTGAACGCTGAACCTGTTGAGTATTTATTTTGCGCGTCTGCTTTATCGAATCTTTCAATATTTTCAAAGTCAGCCATTGGCGCGTAAAGTGATTGCCCGAAAATAGAATTGTTTGTAAAATTTGCATTGAAAGGTCTGTTCATGAAATTAGTCAGTCCCATTCCGGTTGGATTATACCCCGTACTGAAATGAACAGATGCTCCGTTGGGACCAGAGGCGGCATATATGTGTGCGGCAGATATAATCAATAAAACAATAATTGCTTTTTTTATGGAATTCATAGAATATGTCCTTTTTGAAAGATTATCTGATTATAATATTTAATTTTACATTAATCAATAAAAAAATTATCGCATTATTGATTCTGCCATGAATTTAATGCTTTATCCGTAATAGGTAGTGGAACCTGTTCAATTGCATCTTCATTTCTTTCTGAGACTCTTTCTGTTTTTGTCCAGTTTGATTCTAATCCTTTTATGATTTCTTCAATTCTGAAAAACGCTGTATTGATGTCGTCATTATTGGGATTTTTAGAAAGTGCTATTTTGTAGTTTTTTCGGGCATTCAAGAAATTATTGTATTCGCCCATTTGTTCGTAGGTCATGCCTAAATAGAAAAAAGTCATCGCATCGGCGCGGTTGTTGCTTACAGCCATTTCGAGATAGTTTTGTGATTTTACATAATCCTGTTTCGCGAAAAGCAAAACAGCCATGTGATACATTACGTCAGTATTTGTTTTATTAAGCTCAAGCGCTTTCGATAAATATTCAAAAGCTTTATCCAAATCCTGGATTGTAATCGAGATGATGCTTAATTTATATATCGCGTTGAAATTTTCCGGTTCAATCGCGAGTATAGCGTTGTATAGTTCTTTGGCTTTTTCCCATTCTTTGTTTTTTTCACTCATTTCGGCTAGTGTATTGTAATTGAGTTTTTTGATTTGCAGAATATGCTGAATGTATTCTTTTAAGCTTTGATTTCTTTCAGCGGGTTTTACAAGAGAAATGTATGATTCAAGTTCAGATGAGTAATCTCCCGTTTGATTGAAATTTCTTGCGTTGAAAAGAGTGTTGTAAATATATGAATTGGACGCGATGATTTTTGACACGTTGTTTTGCAGATTCTCTCCGGTCAATAATGAAGTAAAATTATTTGAAGGCGAATTTGTTATTAGATAATTGAATGGCTGCAAATTTGTAGTTATCTTTCGTTGATCGGGATAATAAATGCGATTTCTGTTTTTATCTGATGATATTGTAAAATTATAGGCTGTAAGATTTTTTATTGTGATGTAAGAGTAAAAATCAATTGAGTCGTAAAATAGATAATTAGATTTAACTATGACGTTTGTGCAGTTTTCAAACTTATTGTCAGTTATGTTAAATAAAGTTTCGTTGTCTGATGCCATTATTAAAATTTGAGAAGAAAAATTCATAATCATCGTATTTTTAAAATTATTTTTTAAAAAACTTAGCGTTGAATTCAAAAATACCGGATCAATTTTTTTAACATCCAGAATCAAGGCAAAAGCTCCTTTTGAGCTGATTTTTGTTTTCAACAATTTGAAATAATTATCACTGAATAGAATATAATTTTCGTTCTGATCAAGAAGGTTTGGAATGAAAACAATACTGTCGAACTGTGATTTTTTATTTTCATGCAGATAAGAAAAAATGTTTTTTTCAAATTTTATTATTTCTCTTTCTCCGCTTATGGGAAGATTTTTGAAATCTGTCGTCATGCGCGGAACATAGTCAAGCAGGATGCTGCTTTTAAAGTTGCTGAATTCAGTATTAAAAAAGAACTTTCTATATCCATCCAGGAACAAAATTTTGGAGTTCCCGCTGTTAAGAAAAATTTCAACAGCAGCGGCGCATTGTTTCATGTCACGGTAAAAATTATCGCTGATTTCCACGGCGGGTTTGCCGTCTATGAAAATAGGAAATGATTCTGATATGTAGTCAGAATTGTAATTTACATTATAGATGGAATCATAATTTTCGGAATGCGAGTTGAATAATGAATTATTCAGGTTGATTTTGAAATACATGTGCGAAAAAATAAATAATGGTATCGTCAGCAGCAGGACAATAAAATAAATTCCTTTTTTATATTCTCGGATTGGCCGTTGTGTTAAATGTATTCCGGGAAACAGCATATTTAGAAAAGTGATCGTGTAAAAAATAATGAAAAACCATCTGTATGTAAATGTAACGCGTGTTAAAGCGAACAGAAGCGGCAGCGGCAGCAGAAAAAAGGAAATGTTAATTACAGTATAGCTGTTTTTGTGATTATAGCGGTTTAAAATGCTTTTCAGCGAATGATATACCGTAAATCCGAAGATGAACCCAAGCGGAATAAATGAAAGAATAAGCAGCTTTGATTTGTCGCCGTTACTGAAATTCAGCAGAACCAGGAAAAAAATAAAAAAGAGAAATGGATAAATCATTTCTGAATAAATGTGCCAGAACGCTTTTTTCACGAAAGATGAAACGATATATCCTGTAAAAATGGAAATAGTCGAAATGAAAATAAAATAGACTGCAGTTTCAAGAGATGAATCGAAAAACTTACGGACTGTAATTGTTCCCAGATAAAGATAAATTATAATGCAGGAAAAATTAAGATATGTAAAAAAAACATCATCGCGGTACTCGCGTTTTTCATTACTATCAGTGGCGGATTCTTCCGTGATGTTATCTGCGATGAAATTTTGCGGATTGTATATCTCTTTGATCGAAAAAATAAATGGTAAAAATGGAATTAAAAGTACGACAAAAAAATCATAAGAAAATTTTAATTTGTAGCAAAGAATGAAAAAACATATTCCGATAAGAGTACCGGCAATTATGGAAGAAATGAACTGGAAGATTCCCTGCTTTTCATCGATGAATAGTCCGGAGTTGAGTTTCAGAAAATAATTCGCTTTTATTCCCGTAATAAATATCGGCAGCAGTGTGATTAGAGCGATTTCTAAATAATTTCCGTTTATTGAATTGAAAAAAAGATCAAGATCATCTTTTTGAAAAATGTATCCTCTTAGCAGGAAAACCGCGAAAGAAATAATGAAAAGCAGTTCCGTAATTATATATATAGCACGGCTGTTGTTGACCAGGTTGAAAAGAAGCTTTCCGGTTAAATTTCCCATGAGCATTACTGTCATGACTACAAG
>JBFZEW010000108.1:0-4161 GCA_041306665.1 Spirochaetota bacterium
ACTGGCCTTTTATTCCGTAAGTCTGATTTAAATTGGTGATTATATTTGAATTACATATTGTGAATCTCTCAGGATCATATTCAATAATTTCTGTTTCAAAAATATTAAAACATTCAAGACAGCGGAAATGTTTTTTTTCAAAATGATATTCACCGCCTTCTATGACAAGTTCGCATCCTTCAATTAGTGCTTGTGCCACTTTTTTTCTTGCAGCATCAACAAGGCGCGTAAAAACCGATCTTGAAACCCCGAGTTTTTCTGAAGCTTGTTCATGTTCAAGATTCTCATAATCTGCAAGACGGATGCTTTCGTATTCATCCAATGTTATTGAAACAGTCTTTAAGAATTTTGCGGGAATACCTCTGGGTTTGAAACTATTGCAGCAGGGCGGTCCCTGTAAATTCCGGCATTTTTTCCTTCTTGGCATTTCGCACCTATGTTCATTATTATAATTAAATATAACGCACATATGTGCGTTTGTCAAGCGTGAAAATAATTATTTACGGTAATTAGCCGAATTTACCGTAAATATATTTTTAAAATTTTCTTTACATAAATAAAAAACCTGCAAATATGTCTTCATGACTGAAAAAACAAAAAAAAGAGCGCGCAGCGAGAAAGCGAAAAGCGACAGAAGAATGGTTCTTCTTGACGCGGCGCTTGGACTTTTTGCCGAAAATGGTTTCAATGATACTAAAATTGAAAGTATAACTGAAAGGGCGGGTTTAAGCACCGGTTCTTTTTATTTATATTTTAAAAGTAAAACGGATGTTTACCGGGAGTTGTATACCGAAGGCATGGACATGATCGGTAAATATTTTAACGAAACCGTCATTGCTGAAGAAACTTCTGCAATAAAGAAAATTTCCGATCTCGCGAATAGTTACTATAAATTTTACTGCGAAAACAATAATTATTATAAAATACTTTATGTCTCCTATCTCGGCGCGGAAAAATATTTTACAAATGATGAAAAACTTGATTTGATGAATCAGAAAGCAAAATCCCTGCTTGAAATAATTCGGAATATAATAACTTTAGGCATTGAATCCGGAGAGATTAAAACATCGATTGATCCATGGAAAACTGCCGCGTGTTTATGGGGCGCGCTTGACGGAATTTTGTTTCTCAATGAAAAAGGAAATCTTCCGCTGCTGCGGATTGATCATAAAGAAATCTTGGAGCAGTCTATCGAGATTATAATTAATGGACTCCGCGTCAAAGAATGAATGAAAAAAATCCTCGTTGTTGAATCTTTTTTTACCGGCAGTCACAAAAAGTGGTCACTTGAACTTCAGAAAAATCTCACATGTTTTAAAATCGACATTATTCATCTTCCGGGACGGCACTGGAAGTGGAGAATGCACGGCGCCGCGGTGACTCTCGCGGAACAATTCATGAAACTCAACATTGAATATGATCTGATAATTGCCGGAGACATGATTGATTTAGCTCTTTTCAAGTCTCTCATTAAAACTCCGGTTAAAACAAAATTCGTTCTTTATTTTCATGAAAATCAGCTCGCTTATCCATGGTCGCCCGATGACGCGGATGTTTCTTTTCAGCGTGATGCTCACTACGCTTTTATAAATTATTCATCCGCGCTTTGCGCTGATTTTTGTTTCTTTAATTCAAATTATCACAAAAATATTTTTCTGAAAAGTCTGCGTGTTTTTCTTGCCGGTTTTCCGGATTATAATAATCTGGATACTGTCGATAAGATTGAAAGGAAATCAAGCGTTCTTTATCTTGGCTGTGATTTAAAAAAGTTTGACTGCATTGAAAACAATGCAAATTATAATGGAATTTTGCGCATACTCTGGAATCACAGATGGGAGTATGATAAAAATCCTGACGCGTTTTATGACTTTCTCGCGGCAATAAAAACGGAAAATGTTGATTTTAGACTTATTTTAACCGGAGAAAAATTTAAAAAAGTTCCTCCTGTCTTGAACAAAATACGGAATGATTTTTCCGATAGAATAATTTTTGACGGTTTTGCCGAATCGCAGGAAGAATACGCGCGCCTTTTAAAAAGCGCGCATCTGCTCCCGGTGACAAATATCCAGGACTTTTTCGGTATAAGCATTCTTGAAGCAGTGTATTGCGGAGCAGTTCCGTTGCTGCCTGAAAGACTGTCTTACACTGAGATTTTTGATAATAATCAAAATGGAGAATTTTTTTACGCGTCAATGGATGAAATGATTGAGAAAACAGTTCGTATTAGTTTGAATTTTAATGATTATAAAACAAATTCGGTTAAATATTGTGCCGATAAATTTGATTGGTCAAATATGATTCAAGTTTACGAGGACGCGTTTAATTCGGCGATTTCCGGCAATGAATAAAGCTGAATGAAAAGCCGTGTTTAGATTTGTCCACCCGCATATTTTTAGTAATGCGGTAATTATTTACTTGATTAAATTACTGACTGAAATAATTTAATCAAAAATTGTTGCGGAGCAGTTATGAAAATATGTGTCTGTGTCAATCCGGTTCCGGATTTCGGAAATAAATGCATAATTACAAACGGCATGCCGGAATATGGAAATATCGTATATTACATCGATGAATACGACATGGCTGCCTATCAGACAGCGCTGCTTCTAAAAAAACGTTATGGTTTCAGCGTTACAATTCTTGCGGTTAAAAATGATTCATATGAAAAATGCCTGAAAAGACTTCGCGCGTACGGCGCGGACAGATGCGTCTGGCTGAAAATCGGTCAAGAGACCATTGATAACTGCGCATCAGTAATGAGTTCTTTTCTTAAAGTTAATCAGCACGATATTGTTCTTACTGGCGCTTTTTCCCATAATTTTTCGACTTCGGGTTTCGCCGCAATTTTAGCCGGTAACGTGAAAAATCCTTTATTATCAAATGTAATCTCCATTGATTATTTTGAAGACGATAAAAACTTCATAATTAAAAAGAAAAGTTATGATCACACGATAGAAGAATATAAAACTTCCGGTAAATTTCATGCGTCCGTAATATCTGCTGAAACGTCGGTTAATTATCCGGCCGCAATAAATTTGATGCAAAGTGATAATAACGCCATTGATTACATAGAAAATATAACATCTTCAGTTGAATGCAGTGATGAATCGTGTTCATCTTTCCGGGACCCGGTTTCAGATGTCACCGGTACTTTTGCGGCAGGTTCTGACAAAGATATTTCCATGAAGCTGATTAAGTTGATTGATAAAAAGGAGATTCTTCTGCGATGAAAATTCTATACTACATAGTTGAAGCATATCCGCGCGAAGCAGCTTTGAAATCAATTCCTCTGGTTGAGCAGCTTATGAAAAGTCTCAGCGGAAAAGGTGTTCATGTCGAATTGATCATCTTTTCCGACACGAAACTTAATTCCGAAAAAATCGGTTACCTGACTTCAAAAACGGTTTCAATTACGGGCAAAGAAGTGCGTGAATTGGATTCCGCTGACTATTTTGAAACCATTAAAAGCGTCATTGACGCTGAGAAATGCTATGGAGTCGCCGCTCTTTCATCTATTTTCGCCGATGATTATATTCCGCGTTTCGCGTCGCATCTTAAAAAAAGATTCATCGGCTCATGCTATAAAATAGATTCGACGGAACAGAATCTTCTGCTTACGAAAGACAGATACAACGGCCAGGTTTCGGAAGACTACATTGTAAATGAAAGCGGGGCGTGTTTTACTCTTGTCGCGATTAAAGAAGGAAAGCCTGACAGCGCGAAGAGAGTAACGGAAGATGACTTGAAAAAAGCTATGATAGTTAAGGCTGCCACGCAATTTGAAAAAACCGGGGCAGTAATTCAACAGCATAAAAATAAAAAGGATATTCGTGAATACAAATCCTTCATCGCGCTAAGCGGCAAGATTAAACACACGGGTGTTTCCGAAAGGGAAGCCGAAATAATTGCTAAAAATATTACCGGAATAAAAACAGGAGACTCAACAGCGTTGGGAAGCGGCATTATTGACGCAGAAAGAGAAATTTCACTTAGCGCGAGAACTGTTAACTCGTCATTTTTACTGAACTTCGGAATGAATGGACTTCCTTGCGAAATAAACGCAGTCTGCAGCAGAGGCCCGGTTATTTTCATCGGAACAGACAACAGAAATCTATATTCTAAGTTCTCGGACATCATTATCAATAAAGATCCGGAATTATT